>JBKICO010000430.1:0-17011 GCA_046567065.1 Acidobacteriota bacterium | reverse complement strand
GGTCCATGAACAGGGCGCGGTTGGGCAGGCCCGTGAGCGCGTCGTGCAGGGACTGGTGCAGCAACTGCTCCTCGAAGCGCTTGTGCTCGCTGATGTCCTCCAGGGTGCCTTCGTAGCGCACGCTCTCGCCGGTGGGGCCGTGCACGAGGTGGGCGTTGATGGAGGCCCAGAGGGGGCTGCCGTCCTGGCGCACGGTCTGCACCTCGAAGGCCTGGATGCTGCCGTGGTCGTTTATGACGCGCTGGAATATCTCGCGCTTGCCGGGGTCGTTGCAGATGCGCCCGGCGAGGTCGCCAACGGATTCGGTCATCTCTTCGATGGACGGATAGCCCAGGATGCGGGCCATGGCCGGGTTGGCGCTCACCAGGCGGCCCTGGTGGTCCACCTGGAAGATGCCCTCGATGGCGTTCTCGAAGATGGAGCGGTATTTGGCCTCGGCGGCGTTGCGCTCGTTGATCTCGGTCTGGAGGCGCTTGTTGGTTTCCTCCAGTTGGAGGGTGCGGTCGTGGAGTTCGACCGTCCTGCGGCGCACCTGCTTCTCCAGGTTGTCGCGGTGGGCCTTGTTCTCCTTGAGGAGCTTGGCGCGCTCCAGGGCCCGGCGCACGCAGTGCTCGAGGATGCCCAGGTCCTCGACGGGCTTGAGCACGTAGTCCCAGGCGCCCAGGCGCAGGGCTTCGATGGCGTCCTGGATCATGCCGGTGCCGGAGACCACGATGATGGGCACGTCCGGGGCCTCGCGCACCACGGTGGCCAGCACTTCGAGGCCGTCCATTTCGGGCATGCGCAGGTCCACGAGGATGATGTCTGGGTGTTCGGCGCGGAAGACTTCCAGCCCGGCCCGGCCGTTGGAAGCCTGGAGCACCTTGAAACCGCTGTCTTCGAGGTAGGCCTGGAAGGAGCGCCTGATGACATCCTCGTCGTCGATGGTCAGCAGCGTGGCCAAGGGCTCATATGTCATGGGGTCATTCCTGGAGGAGTGTCGTGATTTTGCGCACCATTTCCCCAATGTCCAGCACGGGCTTGAAGAAGACGTGGCTGTCGTCGAGCCCTGCGGACTTGAGGTCCTCCGAGAGGCTGAACTTGGTGGAGCCGGTGTGGATGAGGAACTTCATGCCCGGGTGGTCGCGGGCCAGCTCGAGAATCAGGGCAGCGCCGTCCATTCCGGGCAGGCGCAGGTCCACAACGGCCAGATGCGGCGGGTTCAAGCGCGCGACATCGATCGCCTGTTCGGCTGAATCGGCGGTGCGGACCATGAAGCCTTCGTCCTCGAGGTATGCGGCCAAACTGAGCCGCACGGGGGCTTCGTCGTCAACTACCAGAAGTTCGGCTTCGTCGGTGCGCATTGTGTGTCGCTTGCAAACGTTGAACGTCGTAACTCCATGGCAAAAGTCATGTCCTTGGTACGCGAAAACGCGGCTCAGGCCAATTCATTTTTCTTTTGGAGCGAAACGGTATGGTTTGTCCGGGCCGCGTGGGAGGCGAAACAGCCGCCCGCCCCACGTGTGGGGCGGGCGGACAAATATCGCCCGCGGGCCGTTGCGGAGGCTAGTGCGTGATGGCCCTGCGGATGGCGGTTCTGGCCTGGGCGGTCTTGTCCAGGGTGATGGCCGTTCCGTAGCAGCTGAAGAACTTGGAGCCGTCGGGGTGGAAGGCCACGGCCTCCTGGTAGCCCACGATGGCTTCCGCGCCGATCTCCATGGCGGAGGCGGCGAGGGAGAGCATGGCGCACTCGGCGTCGTAGCCGCGCCCGTGCACCAGGCCCAGTACGTTCTTGGCGCGGCGGCCCTTGATGCTCGGCGTGGTGACCATGAGGAACTTGCCGGAATAGAACATCTCCTTGGCGTGCTGGAGGCGCTTGCCCTGCTTGAGTTCCTCGTTGGGGTCCTTGGCTTTGCGGTCCGAACCGGTGAAGATCGAGAGCATGGCTCCTCCTTGCGGCTTAGAGAGTATTTCGCTCCGGCCTGGGCCGGTGTGTTTCGTCCCTGAAACCTAGCAGTATCCATGCCATGCGGGCCGGGCATGTTATTTCGAGGTGTTGGCGCGAGGGGGCGCGGCACGCGTCGGAAATCCGGCGGCAAAAAAGGCCCGGAGGCGGCGAGCCTCCGGGCCTGTGCAAGCGATGCCGGGGGGGCGTCAGCAGATGCGGGGCAACTGTTCGCCTTCGAGCATGCCGAGCATCCTGTGCCCGCCCATGCCGGTGCGCAGCACCACCTTGCCCGGCCTGTCGGCAACCACGGAGCCGATCACCCTGGCCTGGCGGCCCAGCGGGTCGCGGCGCATGATGGTCAGGGCCTGCTGGGCGTACTTCTCGGGCAGCACGCAGATGAGCTTGCCCTCGTTGGCGAGGTAGAGCGGGTCCAGCCCGAGGATCTCGCAGCCCGCGCGCACCACGTCGCTCACGGGGATGGCGGGTTCGTCCAGCACGATGCCCACGGAGGACTGCTGGGCGATCTCGTTGAGCGAGGTGGCCAGGCCGCCCCGGGTGGGGTCGCGCAGCACGTGGACCTTGGGCAGGGCCTCAATGAGCTTGAGCGTCAGATGATTGAGCGAGGCGCAGTCGCTCTGCACCGGGGCCTCGAAGGAGAGGCCCTGGCGGTGGGAGAGCACGGTGAGGCCGTGGTCGCCCAGGGTGCCGGAGATGATGACCGCGTCGCCCGGTTTGGCCCGGTGCCCGCTGGGCGCCGGGTTGGCCAGCACCTGGCCGATGCCGGTGGTGTTGATGAAGATCTTGTCCGCCGTGCCGCGCGGCACCACCTTGGTGTCGCCCGCCACGATGCGGACCTTGGCCTTCCTGGCGGCCTGGCCCATGGAGGCCACGATGCGCTCCAGGTCGGCCACGGGGAAGCCTTCCTCGATGATGAAGCCGCAGGTCAGGTAGAGCGGCTTGGCGCCCAGCATGGCCACGTCGTTGACGGTGCCGTGCACGGCCAGCGCGCCGATGTCTCCCCCGGGGAAGAAGATGGGGTCCACGGTGAAGGAGTCCGTGCTCACCGCCAGCGGCCCGGAGGCGTTGAGCAGGGCCGCGTCGTCCATGCGGTTGAGGATGGGGTTGCCCAGGTGCTTGAAGAACACGTCGGCCACCAACCGGTGGGAGGCCAGGCCTCCGCTGCCTTGGTCCAGAAGAATCTTGTCGCTCATGGAGCCCTACCGGTCGGAGTTGAGGTCGAGCTGATACTTGAAGTACGCGGCGCAGCTGCCCTCGGTGGAGACCATGCACGGGCCCACGGGATGGGCCGGGGTGCAGGCCTTGCCGAACAGCGGGCACTCGTCGGGGCGCATGATGCCCTTGAGCACTTCGCCGCAACGGCAGCCGGGCAGCGGCTTGGAGGGCTTGAGTTCCACGCCGAGGGCCTCGAAGGCGTCGAAGGGGCGGTAGGCGTCGGTGAAGCCCAGGCCGCTGCCGGGGATGGTGCCGATGCCGCGCCAGAGGGCGTCCACGGGCTTGTACACCTCGGAGACGATGGCCCGGGCCTTGGGGTTGCCCTCGTCGGCCACCACGCGCTTGTAGTTGTTGATGACCTTGGGTTTGCCCTGGCGCTTCATCTCCGTCATGAGCAGGATGGCCTGCAGCAGGTCCACCGGCTCGAAGCCGGCCACCACGGCGGGGATGTGGAAGCGTTCGGCCAGAGGGCGGTACGGCTCCATGCCGATGATGGCGGAGACGTGGCCGGGCAGCATGAAGCCTTCCACGGCCATGTCCGGGTCGGAGAGCAGGGCGTCCAGGGCCGGGGGGACCAGCTTGTGGAAGGGCATGACCAGGAAGTTCTTGAGCCCCTCCTGGCGGGCGATGCGCACCGTGGCGGCCACGGTGGGGGTGGTGGTCTCGAAGCCGATGCCCAGGAAGACGACCTTGTCGCCGGGGTTGTCGCGGGCGATGGCCAGGGCGTCGAAGGGCGAGTAGACCACCTCCACGCGCGCTCCATCGGCGTGAGCCTTCTTCAGGCTGGCGCCGCCGGGGCCGGGCACGCGCATCAGGTCGCCGAAGGTGGCGATGATGACGCCGGACTTGCCAGCGAGCTCAAGATAGGCGGCCACCTCTGATTCGTGCGTCACGCAAACGGGGCAGCCAGGGCCGGTGAGGTGCACCACGGATTTGGGCAGCAGCGAATGCACCCCGCTGCGGAAAAGGGCCACGGTGTGGGTGCCGCAGACTTCCATGAAGCGAAGGCTGGAGCCTTTGACCGATTCTTCGATCTGAGCCAGGAGCTCCTTGCAGCGCGCCGGGTCGCGCAGGGGGTCAGATGAGGTCAAGGTTCCACCCCTCCTGGAAAATCTTCAATGTTTCCAGCGCTTCTTCGCGGTTAAGTATTCTGATGGCGAATCCGGCGTGGATGATCACGAATTCGCCCACGGCGGGTTTGTCTTCTATGAGGTCGAGGCGGATCTGCTTGCGGACGCCGCCGATTTCAACGTCGGCGACCTCGCCTTCGATGTGCTTCACTTCCATGGGGACTGCCAGGCACATGGGTGAACCTCCCAAAATGATGCGGCGTTGTGAAATGGAAGCGCCGCTACTGGATGCACGGGTATATGGTGGCACAATGCGGCCAAGTCAAGGCCGGGTGGTAAAGATGAACCTCCTTACATGGTTCTGACATCTGGAATTCATACCCAGAGACTGCATAATTCTGGCGGGAGCCCCCTGGTGCCGGGTGCTTTCGGCTGTTTGGGCCGATTGTTGCCCGGGTGCGGCATATCGGCTCATGAGCATTTTCGGGCACTAGATTGGGCTTGCTAAAGCCTCGTGTGGCGTGCTAAAACGCATTCAATCAGGAAATCCGGCCGACGAGGCCTATAAACGGTGTGGTATGAGCGAGCTGGAACCTCAGGACGTCATTGTCCAGGCGCGAAAACATTTGTTGAACATCGTTTCCATCCTCAAGGATGGCTCGGTGGAAGACGCAATCAAAGCCGCTGTATACGGCCTCTACGCCTACATAAAGCACGGCGGCGTCCTGATCCGTCAGGAAAAGAAGGAATACCAGGATCTGCTCACCAAGGCGGTGCACCTCATCAGCCTCGATCCTGTGGTGAAGCAGATGTGCCCCGAACCGCTGGAATATGTGCCCAGAAACGAGCTTCAGCTCCTCACGCGGATGCGTGCGCTGCCCGAGCGGATGCGATCCCTGCAGCAGGACCGGCTCCGCCAGGCCGAGGAGGCCCGTCTGCAGTCCCGCACGGACCGCATGGAAAAAGGCCGCCAGCTCATCGCCCAGAAGTACTTCGACGGAGCCGTGCAGCACCTCGGCCGCCTGAGCGCAGAATTCCCCGGCGACGCGGCCCTCCAGGCCGAGATAGGCAAGATGCTCTTCGACATCAACCACATCGAGTGCATCACCTATTTCGAAAAGGCCGTGGCCATCGACCAGCAGGATCACAAAAGCATGGCCATGATGGGCGTGGCCTTCCGCAAGATCCGCCAGTTCGACAACGCCGAGCGCGCCTACCGCGCCGCGCTGGAGAAGGACGAAGACAACGTGAACTACCTGTTCAACCTGTCGCGGGTCTACATCGACGCGGGTAAATGGAACAACGCCCAGGAGACGCTGCGCCGCGTGCTGGAGATCGACCCCTCCCTCGGCCCGGCGCGCAAGGCCCTCGAATTCGCCACCCGCCATTGCAGGGACCTGCTGTGAAGCCCGCATCCGCCAAGCCCCTCGCGCCCTGGCAGGTTTACGGCGGGCTGGAGGCCCCGCGCCTGCCCAGCCCGGCCGACATGCCCCCCGCACCTACTGACATGCAGTGCTACCAATTCTGGGACCGCTACTGCATGCTGCCCCACATCCGCCAGCACAGCCTGGGCGTGGCCCGGGTGGCCACCCGGCTGGCCCTGCTGGGCAAACAGGCAGGCCTGGACGTGGACGTGCAGACGGTGCGCGCCTCGGCCCTGCTGCACGACATCGCCAAAACCTACACCATCCGCCACGGCGGCAACCACAGCCAGTTGGGCGGAGCCTGGATGGAGCAGGCCACGGGCAACCCGCTGCTCTCCATGGGCATCGTGCACCACGTGCACTGGCCCTGGCATGTGGACGTGCGGGCCTTCTTCCTGCCGCTGGCCATCATCTACGGCGACAAGCGCGTCCGCCACGACACCGTGGTCACGCTTGACGAACGCTTCGAGGACCTCTACTCCCGCTACGGCAGCACGCAATACGTGCGCGACAGGCTGGCCGAATCGCGGCAGCAGTCCGCGATGATAGAAGAGGCCTTCGGAAACTTACTCGGGGTGGACCTCCATGAAGATACTTTTGATAGCGGGCGGATGGTCGAGTGAGCGCGACGTCTCGCTGAGCGGAGCGCGCAACATCGACGCCGCCCTGCGCGCCCTGGGGCACGCGGTCACCTTCTTCGATCCGCTGCACAGCTTCGATTCCCTCACCGCCGAGGCCCGGCGGCACGATTTCGCCTTCCTGAACCTGCATGGCTCCCCCGGGGAGGACGGTCTGATCCAGGCCATCCTGGACGCCGCGGGCTGCCCCTACCAGGGCAGCGGCCCGGCGGCCTCCTTCCTGGCTTTGAACAAGGCCGCCGCCAAGCAGGTGTTCCGCGCCAGCGGCCTCGAAACAGCCGACTGGGAGCTGCTTGTGGCCCACCCCGGGGAGTCCTGGTGGCCCCGCTTCGGCCTGCCCGCGTTCTTCAAGCCCAACAACGGCGGCTCCAGCCTGGGCATGAGCCTGGTGCGCCAGGAGGCGGCCCTGCCCGCCGCGCTGGCCGCCGCCTTCGAGCGCGACCGGGAGGTGCTGGTGGAGCCCGCCCTGGACGGGCTGGAGATCACCTGCGCCGTGCTCGGCGAGGTTGCGTTGCCGCCCATCCTCATCAAGCCCAAGGCCGGGGTCTTCTTCGACTACGAGAGCAAGTACATGCAGGACGCCGCGGAGGAGATCTGCCCCGCGCCCCTTCCCGGCGAGATCCTCGCCGCCGTCGAGGAAGCCTCCATGGCGGCGCTCAGCGGGCAGACCCCCGTTCTTCTGGAGGTCAACACCCTCCCGGGCATGACCTCCACCAGCCTGCTGCCCAGGGCCGCCGGAGCCGTGGGGCTGGACTATACGGCCCTGGTGGGCAGGCTGATCGAATTGGGCCTTTCCGGTAGGGAATAGAACAACGCACTGGACGAACAGGCCCCCGGCATTATACAGCACCTGTCCGGCCGAAGGCCCCGCCATTTCACGCCGCTCATGCGGATTTCTGGAGCATCAATGAGAGCTTTTCTTGCCCTTGAGGACGGCACCTGGTTCGAAGGCGCCTCTTTCACCGGTTCGGGCCGCGCAGGCGGCGAGGTCATCTTCAACACCGGCATGACCGGCTACCAGGAGGTCCTCACCGACCCCTCCTACACCGGCCAGATGGTCTGCATGACCTACCCCCATATAGGCAACTACGGCGTCAACCTGGAGGACGTGGAGTCCGACCGAGTCCGGGTCGCATCCTTCATCGTCAAGGAATGCTGCAAGACCCCCTCCAACTGGCGCTCCAAGGAGAGCCTGCCCGCCTACCTGGAGCGCCACGGCGTCATGGGCATCGAGGGCATAGACACCCGCGCCCTGACCCGCCACCTGCGCCTGCACGGCGCGCAGCGCGGCATCATCTCCACCGAATGCTCCGACCCGCAGGAACTCGTCCGCCAGACCCGCGAGCTGCCCCCCATGGAAGGCCTGAACCTGGCCGACGCGGTGACCCCCAAGGACCCCTACGTCTGGGAGAACGGCAAGCCCCGCACCGTGACGCTCAAGCCCGACGGAAGCTACGACTGGCCCGGCACCGGCCCGCGCGTGGTGGCCTTCGACTGCGGCATCAAGTGGAACATCCTGCGCCTGCTGGTGGCCCAGGGGATCGACCTGCTGGTGGTTCCGGCCTTCTTCACCGCCGAGCAGGTCCGCAAGCTGAACCCCGAATCCATTTTCCTCTCCAGCGGCCCCGGCGACCCGGCCGCCCTCACCGACATGGTGCACGCCACCAGCCTGCTGGTGAACGACTACCCCACGGCGGGCATCTGCCTGGGTCACCAGCTCCTGGGCCTGGCCCTTGGCGGCAGGACCTACAAGCTCAAGTTCGGCCACCACGGCCTGAACCACCCCGTGAAGGAGATCGCCACCGGGCACATCGAGATCTCCTCCCAGAACCACGGCTTCTGCGTGGACCTGGCCAGCCTGGACAACGTGGAGATGACCCACGTGAACCTGAACGACAACACGCTGGAAGGCTTCGCGCACACCAAGAAGCCCATCATCGCCATCCAGTACCACCCCGAGGCCGGGCCGGGACCCCACGACAGCCGGTCCTTCTTCGTGCGTTACAGGGAGATGCTGCGCAGGGAGCTGGGACGCTAAACACCGCCAGGAAGGTGGGACATGTCCGCTGAACTCACCAAGGCCAGGAAACAGATCAGCGAGGTCAACTCGTACCTCAAGCAGGTGAAACCGCTGCCCGCGGTGAACGCCCTGTACGAGGCCGTGGCCGCCGTGCTCAAGGCTCCCTTGATGAAGGCCGAGCGCGACGAGTTCGGCAAGCTCATCGAGCAGGCGGTCTACCAGCTCAACAACAGCAGGCCGCTGCGCAAGTTGTATCCGCTCATCATCCCCTACGTGGCGGGGGACGAGAAGGGCCTTCTGGAAGTTCTGCGGGAGCTGCTGCGCGAGCTGCAGGCCAACACCGTGGAGGAGGCCAAGGACCAGATGGAGGGCCGCTCCAAGCGCCGGTCCGAGGGCATCGCCCTTGGCCTGCAGCAGCTTGAGGCCAAGGACTTCGACCAGGCCCGCAAAACCTTCTCCTCCCTGTGCCGGGAGTTCCCCAACGACGCCGAGCTGCGCGCGGAAATCGCCGAGATCTACATCCAGGCCGAGATGTTCCAGGACGCCTTCGGCTACCTGGACGAGGCCCTCAGCCTGAGCCCCGAGCAGCTCCGGCTCTACAACCGCATCGGCATCGTGCTGCGCAAACTCGGCCAGTTCGAGCTGGGCGAGAAGTACTTCATGCGCGCCGTGAACTACGCCAAGGACGACCCCAACCTCTATTTCAACCTTGGCCGCCTCTACATCGACTGGGAGCGCTGGGACAAGACCGAGAAGGCCGCCAAGCTGGCCCTCAAGCTCGACCCGCAGTTCACCCAAGCCCAGAAGATGCTCACTTTCGCCATGAACAAGCAGGGCAAGGGAGCCTAGAGGCCCGTGCCGCCCGCGCGGGTGGACGTGCTGATCCTCGGCGGCGGCCTGGCCGGGCTGCGCGCCGCGCTGAGCTGCCTGAACGCCGCACCGAAGCTGCGTGTCGCCGTCGTCTCCCTCGCCTCGGTCCCTTCCGGCTCCTCCTTCGCCAACCGCAATGACGCTCTGGGCGTCCACGTCTGCTTGAACGACTCCGAACGCGAGCGGTACGTGCGCGAGGTCCTGGCGCTGAACCGGGGCCAGGCCTTTCTCGATCCGCGCCTGCTCGCCATCCAGGCGGAGGAGGGCGGGGTGCGGCTGGCTGATCTGATCGAACTGGGCCTGCCCTTCGAGCGCGACGAACAGGGCGCGCTCATCCCCCGTTCCTCCTGCTTCTCCCCCGATTCCCGCCGAGCCTACGTGTTCAAGGGCTTGGGCCAGGCCTGGCGCTGCTTCAAGGCGCGGCTGGACGCGCTTGGCTGCACCTTCATCCCTGGTTTCCTGCCCGTGGCGTTGCGGGGCTTTCCCCGTCCCGGCGCATTGCTGCTTCCCGTGGGCGGCGGCGCGAGTGTGGCGGTGGCCGCGAAAGCGGTCATAGTGGCCCTGGGCGGCCCCGCGAGGCTGTTCCGGCACTGCATGGCCGGGCCAGGGGGCTACGGCTACAGCCACGGCCTGCTGGCGGAGAGCGGGGCGGAAATGGCCAACTGCGGCCACCTGCAATACATGTGGGGCACGGTGCCGGGGAAGCGCTTCTTCCAGTCCGGCGACTGGAGCGGGGCGGACCAGGCGTTGGCCGCGAGCCGCCGTGGGCACTGCCCGTTCGGCTACGGGCTGGAGGATTCAGCCATCGACCTGGAACTGGCCGGGTTGCTGGAGCCAGACGGCACGGTGCGGCTGGATTCAGGCCGTGTCGCCCCCATGGCCCACGCCAGCAACGGAGGGGCAGTGATCGACGAGTGGGGCCAGGCCAGCGTGCCGGGCCTGCTGGCCTGCGGGGAGTGCGCCACCGGGATGCACGGGGCCAACCGCATCGGCGGGGCCATGGTGCTGGCCACGCAGGTGTTCGGGCACAGGGCCGGAGTGCGCGCGGCGCGGATCGCGCAGGATTCGGATGCCGGGCGCGGCCCCGCCTTGGAAACGCCGCTCATTGACCGCGCCGAGAGAACCGCAGGCCTGCGCTGGCTGGCGAAGGGGCTGTCGCGGTACGCAGTCCTGGGCGGACGGCCCGGACACGAGGCGTTCCTAATGGACGTGCGGGAACGGCTGGAGACGGCGCGGGACTGGCGGCTGCGGCTCAGTTTACGGACGGGGGAGGTGGTTATTTGTAAAACAGGAAATTAGAATCCTTATAATAAATGTCAAAGGCTGTCGCATGACTGATAGTGCGAAACGCAAAGCTGCGGACAACGTCGTGTTTTGGCTTGCGAAAAGTTTATATAGTGCCCATGTCGTTGTGTTATGATTGAATGCAAATCCTGTTCATTGAGAGGCGTTGTCATGGACAAGGTTTTTTGTCTAGCAAGCGTCGCGCAGTATTAAAGTCAAAAAAATGATTAATATTCAATGGAAATATATTGGTCAGTGGTTTTGCATAGTGTTTGTAGAATTTTGGTGACGCTTTGTAAAGATTCCAAAATGTTTTACACTGAGCATAATAAGCAATGTATATGCCTGGGAAAATTCCAACGGAGAGGCCAAACACTTTTGCAGTGGGTGAACTGATACCTAGTGCATCACAAAGTGCAGAGACAAAGCTAAGGCCAAGGAATGATCCTAGTGCTGCGGCAATCAATAGATAAGCCTTGCAGATGAACGGTGTGACAATGTTCTCTTGAAAGTGTCCAAGCCCGCTTTTGGCACCCTCAATACGAATATAGTAATTTCCTATGATATTGTATATCGCTCCGATTAGCAAAACCAAGTACACAGGAAGGCAGCTGATCAATGCCATGTATCCAGGTGTAGATAATTTCGAGGATAAATACCCGAGGATAGATGCTACGCCGACTTGGATGGTCCAGTAGAGCTTGATCTCAGCCAGCATTTTTTTTGAAGAAGTTTTTGATTCGTTTTTTGCTGCCGTTGGTTGTAGTAGTGTGGGCGTTGAATGAAGAAAGTTCATAGCCTGTTTTAATGCGCTGTCCAGTATGATGAGTGTGTAAAAATTCTGTTCGCTATGGTTTGACATTGAATTTGCTGGTCCTTTGATTGCGAGGAACTCTAGATCATTGTTTGGGCGTAGAGATGAACATAAGAAATAAAATTGCCCGACTTCCATATCCACTAGGTCGACGTGCTGAAAATTTGTATTTGATTGCAAGGTGCCGTGGATGAATCGGCTGATGCATGGCGTTGATGATTTGATTGATGTTGTATAGTTGTCGTGGTTGTTGTTGCTGAATCCATAATATAAGTCTGTTGACACCGTAGAGTATCGCTTTACGCCAATGGCATCGGCCCATCTTGGTGAGAGTTTTCTATCTCCCACAGCCATGTCAAGGCCCGTGCAGCAAACATAAGCAGCGTGAATAGGACGAGCTTCACGCTCAACTAGATGGGGTGATAGGCATCCGGCTGTTCCAATCAATATAATTCTTTTAACGTCGTTGAATGAAAGGAGCTCAAATAGTAGGGGCTCAATGCACCCAGTTCCGATTCCTGATGTTACCAGGGTGAAATTTGTGTATTTATAAAATGAATAAGACCGAAAAAAATGGTTAGCTACAGGCTCTTCTTCTGTGATTTGATTTAGTGATTCAAATAGTGTACTTTCATTTTCGCCGCAACACAGTATTACGTTTTTTGATATTATGTCGCCGGTGAGGGTGGTGTTGGGAAGTTCTGTTTGCGAAATCATCTTGATCTCCCTGAGCGTAGACTTGCCGAATAATCAAGGCGATACAACCGAATGGTTGGTATTTTAAGTGTAGTCTGATGTTTCAAGCTGCTATCATTTTGTGCGAATTATTGGCGTGTGTCAAGAGAATGTTGTAGCGCTGCTACTGGGCTGTCGTTGGTATGCTGCGCAAAACAAATGACTGTGTGGTGCGGCGATTAATGTTTGTGTTTGTATGGTAGGTGTTGTGTTGTTTTCATAGAAGTTACTGCTGTATTAACAGGCACCACACGTTCCTTGTTATGGTGCATTTAGTCTTGTTGCTTCCTCTTCTTCATCAACAACCTCCTATTCAACGCCTGCCGCGTAATCCCAAGCATCTTCGCGGCTTCGCTCTGGTTGCCCCCGGCGCGCTCCAGCGCCTCTTGAATGATCCTCTCTTCCGCCTGTTTCAGCGTGGGCACTGCCTGCGTCCCGCCTTCCTCCAGCACCGGCGGGAACAGCTCCGGCCCCGCGCCCTTGCGCACGGAGCCTATCCAGGCCCGCAGGGGCTCCATGGGCAGGGTGTCCCCCTCGCACAGGGCCACGGCGTTGAAGATCATGGCCTCCAGCTCCCGGATGTTGCCCGGGAAGCCGTGCCCGGCCAGCAGCGGCAAAAACTCCGGCGGCGTGGCGGGCACGGGCTTGCCCAGCCGCTCCGCCGCCTTGACCAGGAAATGCCTGGCCAGCAGCGGCAGGTCGTCCATGCGCTCGCGCAGCGGGGGGATGGCCACGTAGTGCGTGCGCAGCCGGAAGAAGAGGTCGCTGCGGAACTGGTCGCGCTCGATGAGCTCCTCCAGCGGCTGGTTGGTGGCCACGATGAGCCGGGCCTCCAGGGGCTTGGTGGTGTCCGAGCCCAGCTGGTAATACTCGCGCTCCTGGATGATGCGCAGCAACTTGAGCTGCGAGGCTTTGCCCAGGTCCCCGATCTCGTCCAGGAACAGGCTGCCCCCGGCGGCCTCCTCGATGAGGCCCCTGCGCCCGATGGAGGCCCCGGTGAAGGCCCCTTTCTTGTGGCCGAAGAGCGTGTCGGAGAACATGGCGTCGTCCAGGCCCGCCACGTTGACGCCCACGAACTTTCCGGTGAGGCCGCTGGCGTCGTGTATGGCGCGGGCCACCAGCTCCTTGCCGACGCCCGTCTCCCCCGCGATGAGCACGGGCTCGCTGGAGGGGGCCACGGCCTCCACGTAGGCCACCACGGTCTTCATGCGCGGATTCTCCGTGACGATGCGCGCCGTGGGGGAGGGCTTCTCCTGCCCGGGCGCTTCCTCCTTGCGGGCTGGCGTGGCGGGCTCCTGGCGCTGCTCCAGGGCGTGGCGCACGGCGGAGAGCAGGTGCGCGCGGTCCACCGGCTTGACCAGGTAGTCCACGGACCCGGCGCGCATGCAGCGCACGGCGGTCTCCACCTCGTTGTAGCCCGTGACGATGATGACCGGAATCTCGGGGAATTCGTCCTTGATGAAGGCCAGCAGCTCCTCGCCCTTGAGGTGCGGCATGCACAGGTCCAGCATGATGAGCGAGACGGTCTGGCCGCGCAGGATGTTCTTGACCTCGCGCGGGTCCGAGCAGCGGATGGTGTTGGTCAGCCCGGAGTAGCGCAGGTTGAGGTCGTAGCTCTGCAGGGCCTGCTCCTCGTCGTCCACGAGCAGGATGGGGTGCTTGGGGATGGGGGCGGCGCTCATGTCCTTGCGACTACTGCATGGCGGCGGGGAGGGCAATGGTGGCGGTGGTGCCCTCGCCGGGTTGGGATTCTATGATCAGCCTGCCGCCGTGCTCGCGGGCGATGGAGAGGCTGATGGAGAGGCCCAGGCCCGTGCCGCCCTGCTCGCGCTTTGTGGAGTAGTAGGGGTCGGTGACGCGGGGGATGTCCTGCGGGGGGATGCCCACGCCCTGGTCGATCACGCTGATGCGCACGCTGCCGGACTCCTCGTCGTGCGTGGTCACGATCTCGATGCCCTGCTCGGGGGAGCGCAGGGCGTGGCAGGCGTTCTGCACCAGGTTGACCACGATCTGCTCCAGGCGGTGCCTGCGGCCGCGAACCGGGGGCAGGCCCGCGCCGTAGCGCACCGAGAAACGGCTGGTGTGCATGCCGATGGTCTTGCTCATGAGCAGCACGGCGGTCTGGACCACGTCGTTGACTGAGAGCATCTCGAAGCCGCTCTCCATGTCCTGCCGGGCGAAGTTCTTGAGCTCGCGCACGAAGTCGCGGATGCGCTGCGAGCCCTCGATGATGCCGCCGAGCAGTTGGGGCACGTGGGCGGTCACGTCGTCCAGGGGGATGCCGCCCAGGGCCGCGCCGGGCTCCTTGTCGGCCAGCTCGCGCAGGCGTGGGCTCACCGCGTTCCAGAGGTCCAGCACCAGGGGGGCGTTGAGCATGATGAAGTTGTTGGGGTTGCTGATCTCGTGCGCCACTTCGGAGACCAGCGTGCCCAGCGAGACCAGTCTGTCCGCGTGCATGAACTGCGACTCGGTGACCTTCTGGTCGGTCACGTCCAGGCCGGTGGCCTGGAAATCCTTGATGTGGCCGGTGCGGTAGAAGAAGCCCTGGATGATCCAGCGCAGCCAGAGCGGGCGGCCTTCCTCGTCGCCGTCCACGCGCAGCTCCAGCTCGGCGATGGGGTTGTCCGCGGTGATGGTGTCCACGGCCTGGCCGAAGAGCTCGCGCACCTCCGGCGGGAGCAGCAGCAGGAAGTGCTGGCCCAGGATGGTCTCGCGGTCCATGCCGAAATAGCGGCTGGCGGCGGTGTTGGCGTAGGTGAGGCTCCAGTCGGGCAGGAAGCAGCAGATGAGGTCCGGCCGGGTCTCCACGATGGACTGGTAGAGGTTCTTGCGGTTGAGCAGGCCCTCGATGGCCACCTTGTAGCGGGTGATGTTGTCCACCATCAGGCGGTGCGCCGTGCCGCCCTGCGGCAGCGGGCTCATGTCCGTGCGCACGCGGACCCAGGCCAGGCCGCCGTCGCGCATGGCCACGGGCTTGTCGATGTCGCGCCAGCCCCCGGAGGACTCCAGCAGTTCGGAGATGTCGCCGCACAGGCCCAGGCAGAACATGCTCAGCACGTCGCGGAACTCCATGAGCTCCAGGTCGGCCTGGGTGCATTCCGTCAGTGTGAAAAAGGCGGGATTGGCGTAGAAAACCCGGCAGTCGTCGTCGGCGAGCACGACGGCCATTGGCAGGCTTCCGTATAGAGCGTCGAGTGCTTCTCGCATGGGGCTCACGTGGGGCGGTGCGGGCCGCTGGCGCGCATCACCCTCTGGTCGGGTATGGATTGCTCCTATATCCTCTTGTAACGTTTGGCAAGTTGCTGTTACAGGTTTCACAAGCGTGTGACCAAGCGGACCGTGGGGTCATCTCCGCACTTCCCGCGCTGATCGACAGGAGCTGATATGTTACTCTCCCGCCTGCTGGTGAAGATTACAGGCCGCAAGTGCCTTGAAGGGCTCTACGAGCATTACGAGCCCGTGGCCAAGGGCGTTGTGGTTGTCCAGGCAGCCATGAGCGAATACTCCAAGACCGGCTTCAGCCTTGCCTTCCAGACCCTCTCCGCACAGATAGACACCCTGGAGGGGCAGGCGGACAAGATCAAGCGCCGCATCAGGAACCACCTGCCCAGGGCCATGTTCCTGGAGGTGGATAAGACGCTCTTCCTCAACTACACCCGCAGCCAGGACAACATCCTGGACGAGGCCCAGCATGCCCTGAACTGGCTTGGCATGCGCCCCATGTGCCTGCCGTGCGAGCTGCTTGTCTCGGCCAAGGCCGCCACCAAGGAGACATGCCACTCGGTGGAGCTGCTCAAGCCCGCCATAGAGGCCACCATCGACTTGGTGTACGGCAAGGTCGACGACCGCTCCGCCGTGAAGGAGACCTTCCACAACATCCGCCTGCAGCACCACAAAGCCTCCAAGGCCTGGCGCAAGCTCATCCGCGAAGCCTACGACGCGGACTGCGATTTTCGCGACGTGTACCAGTTCCTCAAGTTTGTTGAGCATATGCACGCCATGAGCCATAACGCCGAAGGCTCGGCGGACGTGCTGCGGGCCATGATCGCGCGCTGAAGCACCAGCGGGGATCGGCCGGAAATAGCATGGGCCGCGGAGCAGAGAGCTCCGCGGCCCTTTTTTACGCTTGAGCCGGGTGTTACCCAGCCTGAACGTCGGGCGCCGCGTCCCGGAAGGCTGGTTGCACGCGGGCCTGGAAGCGGACGCCTCAGGCCGTCGGTCTCTGCGCCCCGGGGGCACGGAACGCGAGGGGACCCGGAAATCACCTGCTCAGGCCCTGCGGCCGGGGCGGCCCGTTTTCGCGGCCTGCTCGATCACGTAGGGGGCGTATCCCCTGTCCTCCTTGTTGATGTGGGTGAGCCACCACTCCTTGAGGAAGGCCAGGGCTTTCATATCCGTGTCGATGTTCGTGGAGGCCTCCTGGGCGATGGCCTTGGTCCGTTTCATCAACGCCCTGTGCAGGGCCACGTGCTGCTCCATGTGGGGGTATCCCGCTGCGGAGATAAGCTCCTCCTCAACGAGGAAGTGCACGGACGTGAAGTGCAGCAGGCCCATGAGGGTGGGGACGATGATCTTCTCGCCGCGCCCTTCGTGCACGAAGGAGTAGTAGGAATTGATGATCGAGACGATGCCCCTGTGCTGCTCGTCGATGATGGGTATGCCGAGGCAGTTGGACTCGTTCCAGACTATATACAGATTGCTGGCCATGAGTTCGCTCCGTTGGGGTGAAGAACATCCGGATATGCCCGCACCGTATAGGCTGGCGTGTCAGCGCACAAGGCCGATCCGCATCCGGGACCGTCCGGCCGCGGATCGGCGCATCCGGCTAGGTGGCCGAAGCCGTGGCGAAAACCTTGCGCAACGCGTTTCCGGCCAGGGCCAGCGCCGCCACGGTGGCCTGGGAGCGGGCCAGGGCGTTGTTTGCGGCGAAGCCGTGGATGGTGCCCAGCAGGCGCACCGCGCACACGGGCACGCCCGCGTTGGCCAGGCGGCGGGC
>JBKICO010000429.1:0-5405 GCA_046567065.1 Acidobacteriota bacterium | reverse complement strand
GTGAAGGTGGCCAGCACCAGGGGGGCGCGCACCTCGTTGACGGCCTCGATGATCACCTGGCTGAAGGGCCGCTTGGCGCTTCCGGGCAGGTCCAAGTGGCGCACGATGTTCTCCACCTCCACGATGGCGTCGTCCACCAGGATGCCGATGCAGAAGATGAGCGCGAAGAGCGTGACGCGGTTGAGCGTGTAGCCCAGCAGCCAGTACACGGCCAGGGTCACCGCCAGGGTCACGGGCACGGCCACCATGACCACCAGGCTGGCCCGCGCGCCCAGGAACAAGGCCACGATCACCCCCACGGAGAGCGCCGCCAGGATCAGGTGCTCCAGCAGCTCGTGCACCTTGGCCCGGGCCGTCTCGCCGTAATCGCGGGTGGTCTCCGCCTCCACTCCGGCGGGGATGACGAAGCCCTTGAGCCCCTGCACCCGGGCGAACACCTCCCCGGCCAGCCGGGTGGCGTTCTCGCCCGCCCGCTTGGCCACGGTGAGGGTCACGGCGGGCTCCATGTCCGGGGTCTGGCCCTTGGCCGCCTTGGAGGCGCGCCCGCGCAGGAAGAACACGTAATCCCCGGGCTCGTCGAAACCGTCGGTGATCTTGGCCACGTCGCCCAGGTACACCGGCCTGGAGTCGCGCACGGCCAGCACCGCGCGGGCGAGCTCCTTTTGCGTGCGGAAGAAGTTGTCCAGCCGCACGCTCACGGCCTGGCCGTCCTGCATGGTCTCGCCCACGGTCTCGCCCTGGTTCTGGCCGCGCAGGGCCTCCAGCACGTCCACGGCGTCCAGGCCGTTGGCGCGCAGGCGCTCCTGATCCAGCTCCACCATCACGGCCCGCTTGCGCCCGCCGATGACCGAGGTCTCCGAGACGCCCGGGATGCGCCGGACCTCCTCGTTGACCTGCAGGGCCACCGTACGCAGCTGGCGCGAGTCCAGCCCGCCGCCGTTGAAGGTCAGGGCCACCACGGGCACGTCGTCGATGGAGCGGGGCTTGAGGATGGGCTGGGAGCAGCCCGGGGGAATCCAGTCCAGGTGCTGATAGAGCTTGGCGTAGGTCTTGACCATGCTCTTTTCGGCGTCCTCACCCACCTTGAAGCGCACCACGGTGAGCGCGGCGCCGTCCTGGGCGGTGGAATAGACGTACTCCACCCCGGGTATCTCCCAGAGCAGCTTCTCCATGGGCTCCACCACGCGGTTCTCCACCTCCTTGGGTCCGGCCCCGGGCATGGTGACGTGGATGTCGATCATGGGCACCACGATCTGCGGCTCCTCCTCGCTGGGGGTGCCGGTCACGGCGAACACGCCCAGCAGCAGGGCCGCCAGGATCACCAGCGGCACTAGCTTGGAGTCCACGAAGTAGGCGGTGATGCGCGAGAGGGCGTCGTGTCCGTGGTGCTTGGTGGGCTCGGGGGCGCTCATTGGCCCGCCTCGGCGATGCGGTCGCCCTGGCGCAGGGTCTCCGTGGCGGAGCAGACCACCCGCTCCCCGCCGGAGAGGCCGGAGAGCACCTCCACAAAGCCGGGCGCGCCGGGTGCGTCGAAGGCCTCGGAATCCGTGAGGAAGGGCTTGCCCTCCAGCATGACCTTCACGAAACGCCCGCCCGGCTTGACCACCCTGAACTCCGCCGTGCCCGAGGGGCCGACCACGAACACCGCCGGGAGGTCCCCGCGCATGCGCAGGCAATCAAGGGGCAGCAGCAGCTTCTTCGATGTCCGCACCGGCAGGAACACCCGGCCGTACATGCCGGCCTTGGGCTGGGCCGGGCCGGCCCAGGGCAGCTCCGCCTTGAGCTTGAAGGTGCGGGTGGCCGGGTCCACCCGGCCCACCACGGCGCTCACCTTGACCGCGAAGGGCTCCGCGCCCAGCGCGGGCACGGCCCCCACCACCTGCTGGCCCAGCTTGAGCCCGGGGAGCAGGCTTTCGTCCACCTGGGCCACCAGGTCGAAACCGCTGGCCACGTCGTCGATCATGGCCAGGGGCTGCCCGGCGTTCACGAAGGCCCCCAGGTCCACGTAGCGCCGGGCCAGCACGCCGTCGAAGGGCGCGGTGATGCGGGTGTACGCCCCCAAGGACTTGAGCTCCTCCTTCTGGGCGGCCACGGCCTTCTCCCGCGCGGCGTTGGCCTCCACCTCGCGGGCCAGGGCCAGGTATTCCGTCCTGGCCTTCTCGTAGTCGTCCTGGCTGATGACCTTCTGGGCCAGCAGGCGCGTGAGCCGCTCCAGGTTGGCCTTGGCGTGGGCGGCCCGGGCCTCCAGGGCCTCGCGCTCGGAGGCGGCCTGGGCGGCTGAGGCCGTCAGGCCCTGGGCGCGGCTTTGCAAGTCCTTGTCGTCGATGCGCATGATGGGGTCGCCAGCCTTGAGGGCCGCGCCCTCCAGGGCCATGACCTCCACCACCGCACCGGAGAGCTTGCTGGCCAGGGTGACGCTGTTGCGCGACTCCACCTGGGCCGGGAAGGAGCGGCACTCCACGGCCTCCTCCACGTTGAGCACGCTGGTGCGGGCCGTGACGGTCCTGACGGATGGGGGCGGGGCCTCGCGGCTGCAGGCGGCCAGGAGCGAGGCGATCAACAGCAGGGCCAGGCATGGCCCGGGGATGGGCGGGTGAAGGCGCATGGGCGGCTCCGTTTCCGGGTCTCCCCGGTATGGAATGGATTCTTGCGCCGAACCTACCCTAATATTGCGGCCGCGCCAATCACCAGCCCGAACCGGAGTTCATTCCTCCCGCCACAGTATGTCTTATCTTGAATCAACCATGCGCCCCGTTACTTTCGTGAAGAGAAGCCGGTTTTGCGTCTCCGCGCGCTGAAGCTGCGTCCAGATCGCTGGAAGATGGTATCCTTCCTTTCCGATCCGGTATCGCGCCCTCCCTCACGGCATCGTTCCGGATTGACGGGCGATGCCAATGCCGCGCGGGCGGACCCGCCGCACAATCCCCGCTCGACGCCGGGATTGCTTTGGCCTACGAATGTACTCGCCTGCCACCGGCCCAGGCTGCGCGGACGTTCCGCATGCGTTTGGGCGACGGCCATCCCCCAACACTTGAGCATAAGGCGGAGCATGAACACGCTTGAATCCCGGGCCGTGAGCGATCGCACCTTCCAAGCGCGCCGCGCGCTTTTCATGCTTCTGGCCCTGCTGCTTCTGGCAGCGCTGTCGGGCTGCGCCGGGGTCTCGGTCAAGCCCAGCCCCATTTCGCAGCGCTTCGAAGCCCTGGACCGCAGCGCCATCAACTCCTCGAGGCCCAGCGAGCTCACCCTGGCCTTCCTCAAGCAGCGCGACCTGGCCGCCCAGTGGGAGAGCGACCCCGAGGGCCTCATCGCCCGCCTGGACGCCAAATACCACGCCGGCCCGGGCCTGGGCACGCTGTTCGCCCTGGTCGAGCTCTCGCACCTCCAGGCCAAGAGCCTGGCCTCGCAGCCGGACAAGGCCGCCCGCTACGACCTCTCCTGCGCGCTCTACTCCTACCTGTTCCTGTTCGACCCCCGGATCGCCACGCCGCAGGGCTACATACGCCCCAACCTGCGGCTGGCGGCCACGTTCCACAACCGCTCCCTATCGCGCTACCTGCTGTACACCCGCGCCGCGGACATCCGCTTCGAGAAGGGGATGACCCTGCCCCTGGCCGCCGGGTCCCTGGTGCTCGAGGAGCGGCGCAGCGGGCTGCCCTTCGACCCCGAGGCCATCTCCGACGTGCACCTGGCCTTCGAGTTCGCCGTCTCCGGGCTGGACGTCACCTACTCCCTGCCCGGTCTGGGCGTGCCGCTCATCATGGTGCGCGACGGCTCCCCCAAGGACGAACGCCCCGAGGACCGCTTCCTGCCCAAGGTCCGCCAGGTGCTGGCGGCCACGCTCTTTCTGCGCATCGACCCCGACCCCGGCCAGGAACCCGGCGGCGCGGCCGTCTACCGGAGCAGCCTGGAGCTCTACGACCCCATGCGGGCCAGCACCGTGCAGGTTGGGGGCATGACCGTGCCCCTGGAGTCCGACACCACCACGCCTTTGGCTTATATGGCCGCCCACGCCAAGCCCGAGGGCGGCATCAAGGGCCTCATGGACCCGGAGGCCATGAAGGCGGCCCAGGGCCTCTACATGCTCCAGCCCTACCAGCCGGACAAGATCCCGGTGGTGTTCGTGCACGGGCTCATCAGCTCGCCCATGACCTGGCTGCCCATGATCAACGGCCTCATGGGCGACCCGGAGCTCAGGGAGCGCTACCAGTTCTGGTACTTCTCCTACCCCACGGGCAACCCGGTGTTCTATTCGGCCACGCTGCTGCGCGATTCCCTGGAGCACGTACGCCACACCTACGACCCCGAGGGCAAGAACCCCGCCTTCAACAACATGCTCATCGTGGGGCACAGCATGGGCGGGCTCTTGAGCAAGGCCATGGTGCAGGACAGCGGGGACCGGCTCTGGAACCTGTTCTCCTCCAAGCCGCCCTCCGAGCTGCACCTGCCACCGGACGTGCGCGAACTGCTGAACAAGTCCTTCTTCTACAAGCCGCTGCCCTTCATCACCGAGGCGGTGTTCATCAGCACGCCGCACCGGGGCTCGGGGATGGCCCTTGGCACCATCGGCAGCATCGGCAGGGCGCTCGTGACTCTGCCCCTGACCCTGGCCAAGGCCGGGGCCACGCTGCTGCAATCCATCGGCACGCCCAAGGCGGGCGCCGAACTGAAAGGCCTGCCCACCGGCATCGACAGCCTCTCCCCCAAGAACCCCATGCTCACGGCCACGGCCTCCATGCCCGTGACCGTGCCCTTCCACTCCATCATCGGCAACGAGGACAAGGCCGGGGTGGCAGGCGGGACCGACGGCGTGGTGCCCTACTGGAGCTCCCACCTGGACGGGGCGCAGACTGAGCTGATCGTGAAGTCGGGCCACGGCGCGCACGAAAACCCGCTGGCCATCCGCGAGGTGCGGCGCATCATGCTGGAGCACATACGCAACGGAGGCCAAGCGCCCCGATGAGCTGACAAGGCAACGGGGGGCGCTGCCGCCCCCGCAGCCGCGTATCCGGGATTCCCCCTACAGACGTGCTCCGCCCTGTAGCGTATGATCCCGCACGCGCCCCGTACGCCGGGCGTGCAATCGACCGCGAAGGAGCGAACGCATGGGCAAAGGATATCTGATCGCCTGCCTGGCCCTGGCTGCCCTGGGCCTTGCCCTGGCCGGGGAATGCCAGGCCCGGGACGTCACCGGGCGCTACGTCTACAACGAGCGCGGCTACAAGGGCACCATGACGATTTCGCGCATGGGGCCGGGCTTCGTCTTCAAGTTCAAGACCACCAGCACCAGCAACGGCCAGATGTGCGACTTCGAGACTTTCGAAACCCCCATGGACGAGGGCGGCGGCCGCGTGGACGACGACCTCCCGGCCAAGGGCGGCACCAGGGACGACGGCATCAAGTTC
>JBKICO010000428.1:0-8323 GCA_046567065.1 Acidobacteriota bacterium | reverse complement strand
GGGGCCACAGCGGACGCACGGACCGGGAAATCGTTGTCCATCAGGCCATGGCGCTCGACGGGAAGGCCGGGGAGCAGCGGAGGGCGCGGGCGGAAAGGCCGGGGACCGTTCAGGTCATGGCGCCGGGCCGGGGACCGTTCAGGTCATGGCGCTGGGCCGGAGGCCGTTCAGGCCTTGCGCTGGGCCGGAGGCCGTTCAGGTTTTGCGCCGGGCCGGCCGGGCTCAGGCCTTGCGCTGGGCGGCCTTGGCCTCCTTGGCGAGGCGGGCGGCGCGGATGGTCTCCAGCTCGCGCAGCAGGCGCTCCAGGCGAAGCCCGCCGGGGGGGCGGTGGTGTTGCCCCAGGGCCTTGCGGTTCATGTCGTCGCACCACTTGGTCAGGTCCGCGATGCCGTACTTGGTGGCGTCCGCGAAGGAGACGGCCTTCTCGTTCTGATCGGGCACGCCGTCCCAGCGGAGCTTGAGGCCCAGGTAGTTTCGGGCGCCGTGGTGCTGCGAGAACTGCGCCTCGTAGCCGGAGAAGAAGCTCAGGGGTTCGCCCATGACGTCCATGGGGTCCACAAGCTTGAAATAGACCAGCACGGCCACCCCGTGGAACTTCTCTGTGGGCACCGGGTTCTCGGAGCGGAAGGAGAGGCACATGCCGTTGGACGAGATGTCGTCGATGCGCGGCAGGGGCGGCTTGCCCTGTATCATCTTGGGGTCGCCCAGCTCGCTCAGGTGCAGGTGGCCCATGGCGGAACTTCTGCGCAGCCAAACCGCCAGTTCCAGGACGTAGCTCTCGTCCACTTCAACCCTGAACGTTGACCTGTAGTCGTCCATCACGCCTCTCTCCTGGGAGCCCCAAGCCAAAAGGTAACATTTCCAGCCGTTCGAGCCGTCTGGTAACGTTTTTTTTCGCACAAGCAAAGAACCTGAAGCACTTCCGGAGAACTTCTTCCGTGTGTCATTCTGACACGGCAAAATCGATCGCCGTTTACCGATGGATTTCTGCCGTTCACCGGACGATTACGACCGCTTATGCCGGGCCGTAAAAACAACTCGAAAGCGGAGGCCGAGAAAGGGGCGTGCGGCCTGGAAATCCGGCCCGGCTTGACCGGAATGTTCCAATTCCTTAAGACTTACGCCCAATATCAAAATCCAGAATCGGCAGTTGTCGGCCGGCCGGGGGGCCGGTGGTGTATCATAACGCACATCGTGGGAGGGAAAGGAAAAGGCGCAGAGATTTCGAGGCGAGGAGACTGACTCGACACAACCTAACGTGAGGTGAATATGGACATCTTGGTTTTCGCGACCGTGGTGCTCCCGTTCCTGGCGGCAATCGCTCTCTTGCTGCTTCGGGACAAGGGCTCCAGAGGCCTGATCGTGGTCGGAACCGCGGTGGTCCTGGCCGCGGCTTCCCTGGCCCTGGTCGGGCAGGGCGCGTTCGAGTACGCACCAAAAAGCATTCTTGGCTTCAGCCTGGACGGTTTGATCACGCTGCTCGATTTCGCCCTGTTGTTCGTCATCCTGGTCATCGCCATGACCAAGCTCAAGAACCCTCTGGTCGCAGCTCTCACAGCGATCCAGATCGTTGGGCTCATCTATCTTGAATTCTTCATGATGGACCACGGCGCAGCCAAGGCCGTCCCCGCCATGTTCGCCGACAGCCTGTCGATGATCATGGTGCTGGTCATCTCCATCGTGGGCTCGCTCATCTGCGTGTACGCCCTGGGCTACATGCCCGCCCACGAGGACCACCTCCACCTCGCGCGCACGAAGCAGCCCCGCTTCTTCTTCTACCTCGTCGCCTTCCTCGGCGCCATGAACGGCCTGGTTCTGGCCAACAGCCTGCTGTGGCTCTACTTCTTCTGGGAAGTGACCACGTTCTGCTCCTTCATGCTCATCTCCCACGACGGAGACGAGACCTCCGTGAAGAACGCCACCCGCGCCCTGTGGATGAACATGACCGGCGGCGTGGCCTTCGTCTTCGCGCTGATCTTCCTGCAGAAGACCGGCACCGGCCTCTACCTGAGCGAGCTGCTCAAGCCCGGGTTCTCCGCCGCGGGCGCGGCCGCGCTGATCCCGCTGTTCATGCTCTGCTACGCGGGCATTACCAAGTCGGCCCAGGTGCCGTTCCAGAGCTGGCTCACGGGCGCCATGGTGGCCCCCACGCCGGTCTCCGCGCTGCTGCACTCCTCCACCATGGTCAAGGCGGGCGTATACCTGGTGCTGCGCCTGGCCCCGGCCTACGCGGGCACCATGCTCTCGGGCACGCTGGCCATGTTCGGCGCCTTCACCTTCCTGACCGCCTCGGCCCTGGCCGTGGGGCAGTCCAACGCCAAGAAGGTGCTGGCCTACTCCACCATCGCCAACCTGGGCCTGATCATCGCCTGCGCGGGCATCAACACCCCGGCGGCCATCACCGCGGCCATCGTCATCATCATCTTCCACGCGGTGTCCAAGGCGCTCATGTTCCTGTGCGTGGGCACCATCGAGCAGAAAATCCACTCCCGCGACCTCGAGGACATGCGCGGGCTCTACATGGTCATGCCCAAGACCACCATCGTGGCCCTGATCGGCGTGATAACCATGCTGCTGCCCCCCTTCGGCGTGCTGATGGGCAAGTGGATGGCCATCGAAAGCGCGGCCGCCATGAAGTACATGCCCGTGACCGTGATGCTCGCCCTGGGCTCCGGCCTGACCGTGATGTTCTGGGCGCGCTGGGCCGGCATCCTGCTCTCCACCCCGTTCCCCAAGGGCGTCCCGGCCGAGCCCCAGGCGGGCACCGTCCGCGGTCCCCTGGTGCTGCTGGCCGCCGGCGCGGTGCTGCTCTCGCTGTTCGTGCCCTTCCTCTACGGCGGGCTGATCGAACCCGCGGTGCGCAGCTCCCACAAGGCCGCGGGCTTCGTGCTCGACGCCTTCAACTTCGTGAACCAGCAGGGCGTGTTCTACATCTACCCCCTGTTCCTGGTGCTGGGCGTGGGCTTCTACTTCGCCTGGAAGCAGGCCCGCAAGGCCGACCCTGCCAGCGCCGTGGGCCCCTACCTCTGCGGCGCGCAGTCCACCGGTGACGACAAGGCCTTCATCAGCACCGCCGGAGCGCCCGTGGGCTACCAGGCCTCCAACTTCTACCTGACCTGGCTCTTCGGCGAGGAACGCCTCACCGGGCCGATCAACATGGTCTCCGGCGTGCTGCTCGCGGTCATGCTGGGCCTTCTGCTGGGAGGGGTGATCTAATGGGTAAGCTCCTGCTCGCCACCTTGGCGGTGTTCCTGGCCCCGGTCGTGGGCGGCCTGATCGCCGGTATCGACCGCAAGATCACGGCCCGGCTGCAGTCGCGCTTCGGCCCCCCGATCCTGCAGCCCTTCTACGACGTGTTCAAACTGCTGGGCAAAGCGCCCATGATCATGAACCCCTGGCAGGTGCTCACGGTGTGGGTCTACCTGGTGAGCTCCATGCTCACGGTGTTCCTGTTCTTCATGGGCTCCGACCTGCTGCTCATCTTCTTCGTGATGACCATCGGCGCGGTGTTCTTCGTCATGGGCGCGCTCTCCACCCAGTCGCCCTACGCCCAGGTGGGCGCCCAGCGCGAGCTGATCACCATGCTCACCTACGAGCCGCTGATCATCCTTGTGTTCGTGTCCATCGCCATGGTCACGGGCAGCTTCAAGGTCAGCGAGGTGTTCGCCTACGGCAAGCCCCTGCTGTATCAGCTGCCGCTGATGTTCATCGTGCTCGGCTACGCGCTGACGATCAAGCTGCGCAAGTCGCCCTTCGACATCTCCGCCTGCCACCATGCCCACCAGGAGCTGGTTCGCGGCGTCCTGACGGAGTATTCCGGGCCCCAGCTGGCCATCATCGAGATCGCCCACTGGTACGACGTGGTGTTCATCCTGGGCTTGGTGGGCCTGTTCTGGGCCACCAGCGCGCCCGGCATGATCATCCTGCTCGTGGTCACGTACTTCGCCGAGCTGGTCATCGACAACGTCACCGCCCGCATGACCTGGAAGTGGATGCTCCAGAGCGTGTGGTGTTGGGGGCTCGCCCTGTCGGTGCTGAACCTTCTCTGGCTGTACGCCGGCTAATCCTTCGTCACCGGGAGAAAATCCATGAGCATGCTCAAAGACTGGATCAACAAGGGCCGGCTGAAGTCGCCGTGGGTCGTTCATTTCGACTGCGGCTCCTGCAACGGCTGCGACATCGAGGTGCTGGCCTGCCTCACCCCCGTCTATGACGTGGAGCGGTTCGGCATCCTCAACATTGGCGACCCCAAGCACGCCGACGTTCTGCTGGTCACCGGCACGGTGAACCACCGCAACAAGCACGTGCTCAAGAACATCTACGACCAGATGCCCGAGCCCAAGGCCGTCATCGCCATGGGCGCCTGCGGGCTGACCGGCGGCGTATTCCGCGAGGCCTACAACGTGGTCGGCGGCGTGGACAAGGTCCTGCCGGTGGACGTGTACGTCCGCGGCTGCCCCCCCAAGCCCGAGGCCATCATCGACGGCGTGGTCCTTGCCCTGGAGAAGGTCAAGGCCAAGCTGGAAGCCGCCGGCTAACCACAGCCCAGAGAGGTATCGAATATGCTTGCCAACGAACAGGCCGTCACGGTGGACACCCTGATCCCCGAGTGCCAGACCCGCTTCGACGCGGGCCTGCGCCTCGTGGGCATCTCCGCGGTGGAAATCAAGACCGACTCCACCTTCGACGTGCTGTATCACTTCGACAAGGATCTCCAGGTCGAGCACCTGCGCCTCAACGTGCCCAAGGCCGACCCCGTGCCCTCCATCTCCGGGGTGTACTTCGCGGCCCTGCTGGCGGAAAATGAGATCAAGGACCAGTTCGGCGTCAACTTCCAGAATATCGTCATCGACTTCGGCTGCACGCTCTATCTTGAGCCCGAAGTGGTGAAGAGCCCGTTCTGCACCTTTACTTTCGCCAAGAAAGAAAAGGTCAAGGAGGAGGCCTAGCCCATGCGTACTATACTTCCCTTCGGTCCCCAGCATCCGGTGCTGCCCGAGCCCATCCACCTGAAACTGGTGGTGGAAGAGGAAAAGGTGGTCGAGGCTCTCCCCAACCTGGGCTACGTGCACCGTGGCCTGGAGAAGCTCACCGACATCCGCGACTACAACCAGATGGTCAACATCGTTGAGCGGGTCTGCGGCATCTGCTCCTGCATCCACGCGCTGAACTTCTGCGAGGCCGTGGAGGAGATGATGAAGATCGAGGTGCCCCAGCGCGCGCACTTCCTGCGCGTGATGTGGTCCGAGATCCACCGCATCCACTCCCACCTGCTGTGGCTGGGCCTCTTCGCCGACGGTTTCGGCTTCGAGTCCCTGTTCATGCAGCTGTGGCGCATCCGCGAGCGCTCCATGGACCTGATGGAGGCCACCGCGGGCAACCGCGTGGTGATCTCCACCAACATCGTGGGCGGCGTCCGCAAGGACATCACCGAGGAGCAGAAGACCTGGATCCTCGCCGAGATCGACAAGATCGAGGCCGAAGTGCGCCAGTTGGAGAAGACGCTCCTTTCCGACTACACCGTGAAGAGCCGCTGCTGCGGCAAGGGCGTGCTCACCAAGGAGCAGGCCCACCAGCTCGGCGCCGTGGGCCCCATGCTGCGCGGCTCCGGCTGGGCGCAGGACGCCCGCATGACCGGCTACGCCGCCTACGGCCAGCTCGACTTCGAGCCCGTGGTCGAACACGACGGCGACTCCTACGCCCGCTGCGTGGTGCGCTTCCGCGAGGTCTACACCTCGTGCGACCTGGTGCGCCAGGCCCTGGCCAAGCTGCCCGGCGGCGAACTGGCCGCCAAGTTCAAGGCCAAGCCCGAGGGCGAGGTCTGGCGCCGGGTGGAGCAGCCCCGCGGCGAGCTCTTCTACTACATCAAGGGCAACGGTTCGAAGTTCCTGGAGCGGGTCAGGATCCGCACTCCGACATTCGCCAACATCCCGCCGCTCCTGGCCATGCTGCCGGGCTGCGACCTGGCCGACGTGCCGGTCATCGTGCTGTCCATCGACCCGTGCATCTCCTGCACCGAGCGCTAAGAAGGAGCCCGAGCCATGTTCGAAATGACGCGAAACGTGCTGAAGAACCTCATGGGGAAATACTCCACGCGGCTCTACCCCTTCGACACCCGTGAGCCCTTCGAGCGCTTCCGGGGCACCCTGGACATCAACGTGGAGGAGTGCATCTTCTGCTCCACCTGCGCCAAGAAGTGCCCCAGCCAGTGCATCACGGTGGACGTGAAGAACCGCACCTGGACCTGCGACTCCTTCGCCTGCGTGTATTGCTCCGTGTGCGTGGAGAGCTGCCCGACCCAGTGCATGACCATGTACCCCGTGACCAAGCCCGCCGCCGGCGAGAAGAGCCTGATCTTCTACCAGGGCGCGGCCAAGATCAAAAAGCCCAAGGCCGAAAAGCAGGCCTAAAGGGCGACAGACCCTGCAAACGAAGCCGCCCCGGGAGACTGGGGCGGCTTTTTTGTTGTTTCTGGGGCTAGGCGACAATCCTTGTCCTGGTGCGTAGGCACTATGTAGTGATATACAGGCTAGCACAGCCAATCGAGACGTCCGAGAGGCTCGAAAGCCTAGCAGCCCCTACGCAGCGGGGTGCGCATTCTACATCCCCTCGTTGCCAGATGGCGTAATTCAAGCCAAACGCGTGTATACAATGGTGAATGTATTGAAATAATACGGTAAATTTCGCTCTTGACAACTAAGCTATGTCTGGCAGTCTTATTTTGAGTTTATAAATTAAAAAAGGTATTTTCAGTATGTTGCAAATAAAAAAGGAAGACGTCCTGGCGAGGCTTAAGAGAGACAATCCTTGGTGGGGGGCTGAGGCAAACATTGCCCCCTGGTTCAGGGGGCTTCCTCACAGGCTGTATTTTGATAGCTTTTATAGCCTGGTGGCAACTACATCTGTCAAACGGGCTGTTGTAATGCTTGGGCCCCGGCGGGTAGGGAAAACAGTAATGCTCTACCAAGCCATTGCCAGGTTGTTCAGTGAAAAAAAAGCTCCAAATAGGGTTATGTACCTGTCGCTTGATACTCCGACTTATACAGGGATGGCTCTCGAGGAACTGTTGTTGCTAGCTGTTGACTCGAATTTATTCATTCAGGATGAAGCGTTCTTGTTTTTCGACGAAATACAGTATTTGAAAGACTGGGAAAGGCACTTAAAATCGTTGGTTGATTCCTATCCAGGAATTAAATTTATTGCGTCAGGTTCTGCAGCAGCAGCTCTTAGGTTTAAGAGTCAAGAATCAGGTGCCGGACGTTTTACCGATTATGTTTTACCGCCACTTTCGTTTGCTGAGTATATAAATTTCAAATCACTGGATCATTTGTTGGTTAAAGGTGACAGGTGGTATGCTTCTAATAATATTGAATTGCTCAATAACGCGTTTGTTGAGTACATCAACTACGGTGGATATCCAGAGGCGGTGTTTTCCGAAGATATTCAACGTGACCCTGGCAGGTATATCCGACAAGACATCATCGATAAGGTGCTCTTGCGCGACTTGCCAAGCTTGTATGGCATATCAAACACACAGGAGTTGAATCGATTTTTTGCATTTTTAGCATACCATACCGGCAACGAGATGTCGCTTGAGTCTTTGTCACAAGGTTCTGGTGTCAGTAAGCCGACCTTGACAAACTACATTAAATATCTAGAGGCGGCATTTCTAATAGCAAAGGTCAGGCGTGTAGACGAGAGTTGTAATCATTTTACTAGAGAAAGGAATTTCAAGGTATACCTGACGAATCCATCTTTGCGGGCAGCTCTTTTTGAACCAGTGGAAGACGATGACGGTCAACTACTGGGTCATCTCGCTGAGACGGCTGTGATAAGTCAATGGCTACATTCTCCTGAATTTACAGATAAAAATTTTTACTCACGATGGAGAACTGGTGAGGTTGATCTGATCCATATGGAAAGAAGTCTTGCTAGGGCAAGTTGGGCTGTTGAAATTAAATGGTCTGATGCAGCTTACAAAGATACACGCTATCAAAGTGTCCTGGCTGGTTTTTTGAAAAAAAACAACATAGCGAGTATGATTATAACGTCTAAGAGCGTCACTGCAACGAGTGGTCAGTTTCAAATTCTGCCAACTAGCGCGTATTGTTACACACTTGGCATGAATATCATATCAAGCCTACGCGTGGTCGGCTGATAAATCCATTTCGGAGCGTTGTAGCGGGGGCGTTTTTGGGTGATACGGAAATTGATATACCAGCTCGCTATTTCCCCTTGCCGGCCTTGCCCGAAAGCGCGGCCAGTCCTTCCCTGGCCTGCTGGTCCTGCGGGTCGTAGCCCAGCACGCCGCGCCAGAGGCGTT
>JBKICO010000427.1:0-4361 GCA_046567065.1 Acidobacteriota bacterium | reverse complement strand
CCCGCCGCTGCCCGGGCTTTCCGAGTTGCTGGGCTCGGTGAAGGGCAACGGCAAGGTGGACCTGCCCTTCGCCCCGGCCCTGGTCTATCTGGCCGCCGCCGGGAAAATCACGGCCCGGCGCGCCGAGCAGTGCCTGGAGCGCCAGATGGCCCTGGCCGCCCGGGCGGTGGAGGAGGCCATGGCCCGCAAGGACAAGGCCGAGCGGGCGCGCACCGCCGTGCTGCGCAACTGCGTGGCGCTCATGGAATCCCTCAAGGGGCGCATAGGCGACGCGGCGGCCGGGCTGGCCGCCATCACGGACTGAGGGGAGGAGGGCAGCAATGCACAAGCGCGGCGCGGGAATACTTCTGCACATCACCAGCCTGCCTTCGCCCTACGGCGTGGGCGACCTGGGACCGGGGGCCTACGCCTTCGCCGACTTCCTGGAGCGGGCCGGGCAGAGCTGCTGGCAGATACTGCCGCTGACGCCCACCTCCAGCTTCATCGGGGATTCGCCCTATTCCAGCGACTCGGCCTTCGCGGGCAACCCCCTGCTCATCAGCCCCGAGCTCATGGCCGAGGAGGGGCGCATCGGCTGGGCCGACATCGGAGAGATGCCCGAGCACTGCCCGGACTTCGCCGTGTACCCGGCGGCCCAGGCCTTCAAGCAGCGGCTGCTGGGCCTGGCCTTCGAAAACGCCTTGCCCGGGCTGGAAACCGACAAGGATTTCCTGCGCTTCCGGGCGCGCCACGCACACTGGCTGGAGGACTACTGCCTGTTCAAGGCCGTGAAGGCCTCCCTGGGCGGCATCTCCTGGACGCGCTGGCCCGCGCCCCTGCGCGACCGCGACCCCGAGGCCCTGCGCGAGCGCCGCGAGGCCCTGGCCCCGCAGATCCTGCGCGAGGCTTACGCCCAGTTCCTGTTCTACGGCCAGTGGGAGCGGCTGCGGGCGCACCTGGCCAAGCGCGGCATCCTGCTCATCGGGGATGCGCCCATCTACGTCACACAGGACAGCGCGGACGTCTGGGCCAACCAGGAGCTCTTCAAGCTCGGGCCGGACCGCGAGCCCTTGTTCGTGGCGGGCGTTCCGCCCGACTACTTCAGCGAGACGGGCCAGCGCTGGGGCAACCCCGTCTACGACTGGGACGCGCACCAGGCCGAGGGCTTCGCCTGGTGGATCAAACGCCTGGCCCACAACTTCGCCCTCTACGACTTCGTGCGCCTGGACCACTTCCGGGGCTTCGCCGGCTACTGGGAGATCCCCGCCAAGGAGAAGACCGCCGTGAAGGGCGCCTGGGTTCCCGCCCCGGGCGCGGCATTTTTCAAGGCGCTGCTGGGGCACTTCCCCACCTTGCCCATCCTCGCGGAGGACCTGGGCGTCATCACCCCGGACGTGCGCGAGCTGCGCGACGGCTTCGGCTTCCCGGGCATGAAGGTGCTCCAGTTCGCCTTCGGGCCGAACGTCGGGGAGAACTGCGATGCGCCCCACAACCACGTGGAGAACGCCGTGGCCTACACCGGCACCCACGACAACAACACCACCCTGGGCTGGTACCGCCAGGACGCCGGGCCCCAGGGCCGCGCCAGCTTTCAGCAGTACATCGGGCGCGAGATCGGCGAGTGGGACGTGGCCTGGGCCATGCTGCGCGTGGCCTACATGAGCGTGGCCCGGCTGGCCGTGGCCCCCATGCAGGACGTACTGACCCTGGACGAGGGCGCGCGCATGAACACGCCCTCGCTGGCCAAGGGCAACTGGTGCTGGCGTTGCAGGCGAGAGGCCTTCACGGACGACCTGGCCGGGCGGCTCGCGGCCATGGCCGAGCTTTACGGGCGCTCGCGCTGACGAGCGCCCAACCACCGCGACCAGGAGACCGCCATGATAACCAGCGACAGCCAGGCCAACGACTTCCAGATGCGCTTCAGCGACGGCACGCGCGAGGCCCTCTCCGACGCGGCCCAGCAGTACGGCGGAGGCGGCGACGGCTTCAGCCCGCACGACCTGCTGGAGGCCGCGCTGGGCAACTGCGTCGGCATCACCGTGCGCATGTACGCAAAGAAGCACGGCATCCCCCTGGAGTCCGTGCGCGTGACCGTGCGCCTGGACCGCAGCGACCAGGCCGTGGCGGACTTCCGCTACGCCATCGAGCTCAAGGGCGAGCTGGATCAGGCCCAGCGCGACCGCCTGCTGCGCGCGGCCAAGGCCTGCAGCGTGCACCGCAGCCTCATGCGCAAGCTGACCTTCAGCCAGGTGGACGAGGTGTAGGGCAGGGCGCGGGGGTCAGGTTCCCATTGTCCTCGCGGCCCCGGGGCGCTATGCAGGCCCGATGACCCAGACCATTCTGCAAATCAGCGCGGTGGCCCTGCTCATCGTGTGCAACGGTTTCTTCGTGGCCGCCGAGATGGCGGTGGTCACCTCGCGCCGGGCGCTGCTCATCCGCAGGGCGGACCGCGGCGACCGGGGTGCGCGCGCCGCCCTGGACCTGGCCGACAACCCCGAAGGCTTCCTGGCCACCCTCCAGATCGCCATCACCCTGCTGACCATCCTCTCCGGCGCCTACGGCGAGGCCTCCCTGGCCCATCACGCAACCGAGGCGCTGCAGGCCGTGCCCATGCTCGCGCCCTACGCCCAGACTCTGGGCTTCGGGCTGGTGGTGGCGGGCATCACCGTGCTGACCCTGGTGCTTGGGGAGCTGGTGCCCAAACGCCTGGCCATCGCCCACCCCGAGGCCGTGGCCTGCGCCCTGGCCCGGCCCATGCGGATTTTGCTGCGCCTGGCCAGCCCCGCCGCCGCCGCGCTTTCGGCCGCCACGCGCCTGGTGCTGCGCCTGATGGGGGCCAAGGTGGGGCAGGCCAGCCAGGTCAGCGAGGAGGAGATCAGGCTTCTGGTGCGCCAGGCCGCCATGGCCGGAGTGCTGGAGGACGTGGAGCGCGACATGCTGGAGCGCGTGATGCGCCTGGGCGACAGGCCCGTGGGCACGCTCATGACCCACCGCTCCCGCATCGTCCAGCTCGACCTGAACGACCCCGGGGCCATCCCCGGGATCATCGCCCGGACACCGTTCAACCGTTTCCCCGTGACGCGCGGCGGCCTGGAGAACCTGCTGGGCGTGGCCGAAGCCAAGGACCTGCTCGCCACCGGCGCGCTCTCCAACCCGGAATCCATCGCGGGGCTGCTCGTCTCGCCCCCGCACGTGCCCGAGAGCTCCACCACCTTCAACCTGCTGGAGCAGTTGCGCCAGGCCGGGCAGAACCTGGCCGTGGTGGTGGACGAGTTCGGCGACATCCAGGGCCTGGTGACCTTCACGGACGTGCTCGGGGCCGTGGTGGGCGAGGGGGCGCTGGGCAGGCAGGGGGACGAGCCGCGCATAGTCCAGCGCCATGACGGCTCCTGGCTGGTGGACGCCATGACCCCAGCGGTGGAGGTCTACGACCTGCTGGGCCTGGACAAGCCCGAACATCCCCCCCACACCCTGGCCGGCCTGGTGCTCAGGGAGCTGGGGGCCATTCCCTCTGTTGCCGACTGGTTCGTGTACAAAGGCTATCGTTTCGAGGTGGTGGACATGGACGACCGGCGGGTGGACAAGGTGCTTGTGCAAAAACTCCCGGATTCGGAGGGAGACGAGGAATAACCCCCGAAAGAGCGGTTGTCAGCCCTGGACTTTTCGGGTAGGGGGTTTAATCCTTTTGCGAGGGAATATCCTGTTGGAGGTCAACCAGGTCATGGACAACACCGAACATTCGAAAACTTCTACCCCACAAGACATGGAAATGAATTTCGAGTCCGCGCTCGAAGATTACCTGAATGAAGATTTCGGGGATCTCGAGGAAGGCATCATCACCAAGGGCGTGGTGGTCCGCGTGGGCAAGGAACACATCCTCGTCGACGTCAACTTCAAGTCTGAAGGCCAGATCCCCGTGGCCGAGTTCACCGATGCCGAAGGCAACGTCACCGTCGGGGTCGGCGAAGAAATCGACGTCTACGTCGTGGGCAAGAACGAGTCCGAAGGCACGATCCACCTCTCCCGCGACCGCGCCAAGCGGATGCAGCTCTTCGACAAGCTGGAAGACCTCCAAGACAAGGACGACATCATCTCCGGGCGCATCCAGCGCCGCATCAAGGGCGGCTACACCGTCGACCTGGGCGGCGTGGAAGCCTTCCTGCCCGGTTCCCACGTCGACCTGCGCCCCGTGCCTGACATGGACGCTCTGGTCGGCAAGGAGTTCGAGTTCCGCGTCCTCAAGATCAACCGCCGCCGCTCCAACGTCATCGTCTCCCGCAGGGTCCTGCTGGAGGAGCGCCGCGAGTCCCTGCGCCGCGACCTGCTCACCACCCTCGAAGAGGATCAGGTGGTCAAGGGCCGCGTGAAGAACATCACCGAGT
>JBKICO010000426.1:0-3643 GCA_046567065.1 Acidobacteriota bacterium | reverse complement strand
GGGGCCACGCGGGAGGCCCTCTCCCGCGCGCTGGCCCGCCTGGAGGACTCGGGCTGGATCTCCATGGACAACCGCACCATCACCATCCTCAACCGCGAGCGCCTGACCGCCCTCTCCGAGGGGGACCTCAAGCTCAAGTAGCTGGCCCGGTCCTTGCTTGAGTGCCCGGCATCATGCCCAGACCATTCCGCTTCAACTTGGACAAGGTCCTGGAATACCGCTCCCAACTGGAGGACCAGGCCAAGATCGCCCTGTCAAAGGCTCAGCAGGCCCTGCGGGATCACGACCGTTTCCTGGAGCTCTTGGAAGGCGACCTGGAGAGCCAGCGCGAGAAGCTCGCCTCAAGCGCGCTGAGCGCGGCGGAGCTCTGGCTGCTTGGCTCCTACATCCAGCGCCTGGAGCATGACCTTGCCCTGGGCAGGCAGCGGCGCATCGAGTTGGCCCAGGACGTGCATACTCGCCGCGAAGAGCTGGCGGCCCGCGCCAAGGACCGCAAGCTCCTCGAAAAACTCAAGGAAACCCAGGCGGCCAGACATGTTGCGGAAGAGAACAGAAAAGAGCAGGCAGGCTTCGACGAGATGGCAACGCTTCGTTACCAGCCTCCGGTTGTCTAGGATCGCCCTGGCCGTGGCCGTGCTCGCGGCCGCCAAGCTGGCCCTGCTGCTGACCATGGGCCTGCGCACCGAGCCCGCACCGGCCCCCGTGGCCGCCCTGCACACGCCCCCCGCCGCCGTTTCGGCCACTCCCCAGGCTCCGGCTCAAGTTCCGGCTGCGGTCACTGCCCCCGCCCCGGCCACCGTGGTGCGAGCATCCCTGCTGGACGACGCCCCGGCCCACGCCCAGGCAGCCGCCGCAGCGCCCGCCGCTCCGGACAAGAAAGCCCCCGCCCCGGCCCAGCAGCCCGAGTCCGTGCTCTCCGTGCAGGTGCTCAGGCAGCGCGCCGAAGCCCTGGACCGCCAGGAGCAGGCCCTCAAGACCCTGGAGGCCGACCTCAACGCCCGCCTGGCCTCCCTCAAGGAATTGGAAGGTTCGCTCAAGAGCCTGCTGGACGAGGCCAAGTCCGTGAAGGACGAGAAGATGCGCCACCTTATCGACATGTACACCAACATGAAGCCCAAGCAGGCCGCCTCGGTGCTGGAGACCCTGGACGAGAGCGTGGCCGTCAAGATTCTGTCGGGTATGAAGGGCAGGCAGGCAGGCGAGATACTGACCTTCGTCGCGGCCAAGAAGGCCGCCAAACTCTCGGAGGACCTGACCAAGCTCCAGGCCGGGAAGGAACTGCCCGACAGGCCCTGACGCCGGAACCAATCATGACGAAACAGCCCCCGCCGGGATAACCCTGCGGGGGCTTTTTCATTGGCGTGCGCGCCATGCGGAGGGCGTGGCGGCGGGATCAGATGCCGGGGCTGGCCGAAACCTGCCCGGGAGAGCAATGACGTTTTGCGTCGGCCACCTAGCCTGCTTTGTTCGGGTGCTCTTCCGTGGAGGCCCCTGCGATCCTGCCAGGTTACTCTTCCAGGCCTCAAGCGGTCCAGGTGGCGAGTTCGCCGGACGACTCACTCCCACGCCTCCCCTGGGTAGCGGCCCCCCGCTTGCCGCAACGCAAAAAGCCCGGCCGGAGTTCATCCGGCCGGGCGCGAAAGGCGTGGGCTGCGCGGCGCTAGGCCGTGCGGGCCATGTGGCGGGTGCGCTTCTTGAGGCCGTTGATCTTGCGGCGCAGGATGTCCTTCTCCTTGCGGGAGGTGCCCTCAGCGGCCTTCTTGGTGCGCATTTCGCGCATCTGGGCCTTCATGGACAGGATCTGGGCCTTGTAGGGGGACGCGCCGCCCTCTTCCTCGGTGATGCCCATGGCGGCCTTGATCTCGGTAAGGAGAGTGTCCTTGTCCTTGCCCGAGGCGCCGGTGATGCTGGGGATCTGGTTGATGACCAGGTCGCGCAGCTCCTTGGCGGTCATCTTGTCCAGGGGTTTCTTCAGGTCCAGGGTGATTTCGTCGGCCATTTTCCGCCTCCAAAGAGTTATTGTCACCTGCCGGGGCCATACTGGCGGACGTAGGCCGCATACGAGCGCCCCACGGCAGTTTCCGGGTCCAGTCGCAGGTTCCCCAAGTTGGCGATGCGGGGGGCGGGCGGCCGCCAGAAGGTCGGCGCCTCGCAGCTCGCGGCGTCCAGAGGGGTCTTGCCCTGTAGCAAATCGAACTGCACCCTGTCAAAGACTTGTTGACCCAGAAATCCGTTGACCGCCGAGAGGATGTCCGGGGCCTCGTAGTGGCTCTCCTGCATGGCCATGGGGTCGTCCACGCCCACCAGCAGCGTGCCGCGCCGGTGGCCCATGGGCTGGGCGTAGGGGGCCACGTCGCCCAGCACCTCGCGCCAGCGCGGCCAGAGCATGGCCAGCCGGAAGCCCAGGGCGGCGTCCGAGCGGCTGGCAAAGCCCACGATCAACGCCCCCAGCGGCTGCATCAGAGCCCGGCCTTCCAGACCACGTCCTCGATGCGTTCCTCGGCGGTGGCGTCCACCGGGACGATGAAATGCGCGGCCTCCATGAACATGGGCTCCAGGCGCGCGGTTTCGGCCGCCAGTTCCTCGGCGCGGCCCGGATCGCCCAGGCTGCGGGCCAGGTCGGCCACGTCGCGCATGACGAAGAACACCTTGCCGCTCGACCGCATGGCCTGGACCTGTTCCGGGCCGGCCAGGCCCTCGCCGGTGACGGCCACGCTCTGCCCCGAACCCGCTGCGGCCAGGGCCAGGGCCTGGGAATCCTGGGCCTCGGCGTAGGCCAGGCCCATGCGTTCGGCGGCCTGACGGGCCAGCTCGCGCTTGCCCGCACCCGCCATGCCGATGAAGAACAGATTCCCGGAGGCCCCGCCGATGGAGGTCTCCCCGCCGGGGCCGAAGGTCACGGACTTGTCTTCCTCAAGCACCTGAACGCGCTGCTTGATGGGATTATTGGGGGTTTTGAGCGTCATGGAGGCTACGTAACGCGTTTGGGCGCGATGTCAAAGGGTAGGCGCAGGCCGGAACCGGAACGGCCACGCCCCTCTGGCCAGCCGCCCCTGGCCAGGTCACGGGCTGCCGCTGCAATGCCCTGGGCATTCTAGCCCTCGAGGCGCGTACAGCCTGGTTTCGGCACCAGGCAGCCCGGCAAGCGTCCGGCACGGCATGCGCCGCCGTCATTGGGTAGAGAACAGGACCGATATCAGCAGCTTGTCCAGGTCCTGGCTCTCTTCGCCGTCGATGCCGATATAGCGTGTGAGAGTCACTTTGCCGCTTGCGGGGTCCACTTCGAACTGGGCTTGGGAGGTGAACACTTTCCCTGTCAATTCATCTTTGGATTCCGCGTGCAGAAGCCAGATGTTGCCCTTCTTTTCCCATTTTGAATTTGGGCCGTAGGCTTTCAACCTGTGTACGAAGTCGTTTACCGTAACGCTGAACTGTTTGTTCGAAGCGCCTTGTTTTTGCTCGTTGCTCCCAGGAATCAATTTGGAAAACAGCGTATCCACCGCCCCGAGCAGTGCCCCGTAGGATTTGAACAGGTCATCCCTGGTGTGGAGTTCCGCTTTGAAGAATTGTTCCGGCGGGGTTGGTGAGCATGACGCAACGCAAGTGGCCAACATCAGGGAGAAGACGACCTGTTTTATCATAT
>JBKICO010000425.1:0-5707 GCA_046567065.1 Acidobacteriota bacterium | reverse complement strand
ATCGCAAAGCCCGGGGCCGACGCCCCGGGCCTTTTTGTCATTGAAAACCCGGATCGGCCCCGTGTTGGGCGATGGCCCGGCGCGGACGCCGCCCCTTCATTTCTCTGGCTCCAACGGAAAACGCTTGCGCCCACCGGCAGTTTGGCTACCTTGCGCGCCATGGCCGACACCGACACCTCCCCCCAACAGCCCAGGCGCACCAAGCGCGAGCTGGGCATGTTCCTGGCCTTCAAGCCGGGGCAGTCCGTGATGGTGCAGACACCCACGGACCCGCAGCGCTACTGGGGCCGGATCATCGGCACCGACCCCTTCAATTGTTTCATCCTCAAGCTGCCCATGGTGCCCGGCATCCTGCGCATGGCCACGGCGGGGGCCGTGCTGACCCTGCGCATGGAATCCGACGGGGAGCTCTACGGCTTCAGCTGCGAGGTCATTTCGGCCATATTCAAGCCCTCGCCGCTGCTGGTGCTCTCCTACCCTACTTCCACGGAGCGGCTGCAGTTGCGCAGCCACAAACGAGTGCGCTGCCTGATTCCGGGTGTCCTGGCCAACGACTACTTCAACTCCCAGGCCTTCATGGTGGATGTGAGCCGGGGCGGCTGCAGGCTGCTGCTGGACATGTTCCAGAAACAGAAGATCGTGAACCTCATGTCCGGCGACAAGGCGGACCTGAACGTCTCGCTGGATTCGCTCACCCCCCTTCGCCTGTGCACCGAGGTGGTCAACATCCAGGACCAGGGCCAGGGCCGCTTCGTGAGCGCCCGCTTCAACGACGAGGACACGGACACCCAGAGCGCCCTGGACGAGTTCATGACCCGCCTGGAAGCAATCGAGACCCTGCTGGACAACCCGAGCAAGAACTGACGCCTTCTGCACTGTCCGCCCTGAAACGGAGACTTGCGGCGCCCCCGACGGAAACACGGAATGATATCGCACCTGGCAATTGGATCGTACGTCTTTTGTCTGCTGCTCGTCATTTTCCAGTATGGCAGGCCCCGCTCCCAAACCATTCCGTACCTGGTCACGGCGAAATTCCTGCAAGGAACCGGGTCGCTGCTGCTCGACAGGATGGGGCCCGGCCCCGACTACCTCACCGTGCTTATCGCCAACAGCCTTCTGCTCGCCGGCTGCGCCTACGAGGCCTGGGCCGTGCTGCACATCACGGGATCCGATGCCCCCCGCAGCCTGCGATGGCCCGTCACGGCGGGCATCTTCGCCGCCTGCGCCGCCACATGGTTCCTGCCGCCCCCAGGCAGGACAGCCACCGTATTCCTGCTGCACACGGCCTTTTACGCCGTTCCGGCGGCCGCCCTGCTGCGGCCCGGGCGGACCGGGTCCGGGCTGCGCCGCACCCTCGGCGCGGGCTTCGCCCTGCTGGCGGCCATGTTCCTCTGGCTGACCGTGCTCGCCGCCTTGCCCGGCGGCGGGGGGATGCCCGCCTTCCACACATTCCTGGAAGTCTTCGTGCAGCCCTCCATCTACTCCATGATGCTCGCCAGCGGTTTCAGCCTGGTGCTGCTCTCCCGCGAGAGGAGCGACAGCGAGCTTCTGGTGGCCCAGCGGGACCTGCAGGAATCCAACAGGAAGCTCGCGGCCCTGAACAAGATCGACTGGCTCACGGGCATAGCCAACAGGGGCCACTTCGAGGAGGCCCTGGCCAGGGAGTACGCGCGCCATACGCGCTCAGGAGCGCCCCTCTCCCTGCTGATCCTGGATATCGACCACTTCAAGGAATACAACGACCGCTACGGCCACCCCAAGGGCGACGAGTGCCTGCGGCGCATCGGCGAGGTGCTGACGGCCTGCGCCTCACGCACGGGGGATCTTGCGGCGCGCTACGGCGGCGAGGAGTTCGCCTGCATCCTGCCGGCCACCGGCGCGGCCGGGGCGCGGGCCATCGCCGAGGAAATCCTGCAGGCCATCAGGGGCCTGGACATCCCCCACGAAATGTCGCGCAGCGCCGACCGGGTGACCGCCAGCATCGGCCTGGTCACGGCCCTCTGCACCAGGGACGCAACCCCGCACATGCTTCTGGAGATGGCCGACCGCCAGCTCTACCTGGCCAAGTCCAGCGGCAGAAACCACGTGGAATCGGCCGAAGCCGCCACGGCCTGATCCGCGTCCCCAAAAGCCGCGCGTTCCTTCACCCCTCTCTCCTCCGTCACCGTTTGGTGTCAAATCGTGAGCAAGCCCGCTGCGGGTTGTTCTTTCTTCCATCTATGCATAGCCAACCGGACTATGAGGAAACCAGATTCAGACAGGCACACCGCTGCCAAGTCCATCCGTGAGCTCCCGGCCTTCTGCGGCCTGGGCCTCGGCCTGGATGCGGCGCTGTTCCGCGCCGCCCGCATCGCTCTTGCGCCCACCCGGGCGCGGCGGGCGACGGACAAGCCGCCTGCGGTCTGCGATCCCGTGCGTCCCTGGGGTATTGAGCTTCAGCTTACCCTCAACCGTCAGACCCGTGCAGGCTGATGCAACCTCTTGGCAGGAGGGAGAGTATGTCTCTTGAAAGGCGAGAATTTCTCAAACTGAGCGCCGCCACCGTGGCCTTTACCGCCTTCGGCGGTCTGGGCCTGGACCTGACCACGGTCCAAGCGGCGGCTGATCTGTCCAAGCTCAAGGGCAGCAAGCAGACCACCTCGGTGTGCTGCTACTGCTCCGTGGGCTGCGGCCTGATCGTCTCCACCGGCTTGGAAGGCAAGGGCCGCGCCGTGAACGTGGAAGGCGACCCCGACCATCCCATCAACGAAGGCTCCCTGTGCCCCAAGGGCGCATCCATCTGGCAGCTCACCGAGAACGACAAGCGCATCACCAAGGTGCTCTACCGCGCCCCCAACTCGGACAAGTGGCAGGTGAAGAGCTACGACTGGGCCCTCGCCGAGATCGCCAAGCGCGTGAAGAAGGTGCGCGACGCGGCCTTCATCGCCAAGGACGCCAAGGGCCAGACCGTCAACCGCCTGGAAGCCATCGCCTCCGTGGGCTCGGCCGCCATGGACAACGAGGAGTGCTGGATCTACCAGCAGATGCTCCGGGCCTTGGGCCTCACATACATAGAACATCAGGCCCGTATCTGACACAGCGCAACTGTAGCGGCTCTGGCAGAGTCGTTCGGACGCGGTGCGATGACCAACCACTGGATCGACCTCAAGAACAGTGATTGTATTTTTGTAATCGGCTCCAACCCGGCCGAAAACCACCCCATTTCATTCAAGTGGATCATGCGGGCCAAGGACGCGGGCGGCAAGCTCATCTGCGTCGACCCCCGCTTCACCAAGACGGCCAACAAGGCGGACTTCTACGCCCCGATCCGCTCCGGGTCGGACATCGCCTTCTTCGGCGGCTTCATCAGCTACATCCTGGCCAATGACCTCATGTTCAAGGACTATGTGGTCAACTACACCAACGCCTCCTTCATCGTGGGCGACGCCTACGACTTCAAGGACGGCATGTTCTCGGGCTACAACGCCGAGAAGAAGGCCTACGACAAATCCAAGTGGGCCTTCGCCAAGGACGAGGCGGGGATCGTCAAGAAGGATCCCTCCCTGCAGAACCCCCGCTGCGTCTACCAGCTGATGAAGAAGCACTACGAGCGCTACACGCTCAAGGCCGTCTCCGACATCACCGGCTGCGCCCAGGACAAGCTGGAGCAGTGCTACAAGCTCTACGGCGCCACCGGCGCGCCCGAGAAGACCGGCACCATGCTCTACGCCATGGGCCAGACCCAGCACACCGTGGGCGTGCAGAACATCCGGGCCATGTCCATGATCCAGTTGCTGCTGGGCAACATCGGCGTGGCGGGCGGCGGCATCAACGCCCTGCGCGGCGAAGCCAACGTCCAGGGCTCCACGGACCAGGGCCTGCTCTTCCACATCCTGCCCGGCTACGTGCCCACGCCCGCGGCCTCCATGCAGGAGCTCAAGACCTACAACGAGAAGAACACCCCCGTCACCAAGGACCCCAAGTCCATCAACTGGTGGGGCAACAGGCCCAAGTACCTGGCCAGCTACCTCAAGGCCATCTACCCCAAGCAGAAGCCCGAGGATGCCTACAAGTGGCTGCCCAAGGTCGAAGACGGCAAGGACTACTCCTGGCTGACCCTCTTCGACGAGATGTACAAGGGCGCCTTCAAGGGCTTCTTCGCCTGGGGCCAGAACCCCGCCGCCTCCACCGCCAACTGCGGCAAGGTGCGCGAGGCCATGACCAAGCTGGACTGGATGGTCACGGTGAACATCTTCGACACCGAGACCGCCTCCTTCTGGAAGGGCCCGGGCATGGACCCCAAGAAGATCAAGACCGAGGTCTTCTTCCTGCCCTGCTGCGTCTCCATCGAGAAGGAAGGCTCCATCTCCAACTCGGGACGCTGGATGCAGTGGCGCTACCCCGGCCCCGCGCCGCTGGGCAACACCAAGCCCGACGGCGACCTGATCTATGAGCTCTTCGAGAAGATCAAGGGCCTCTACGCCAAGGACAAGAAGGCCGTCTTCCCCGAGCCCATCACCAACCTCAACTGGGACATCGCCACCAACCACGTCTTCGACCCCCACAAAGTGGCCAAGCTGATCAACGGCTACTTCCTGACCGAGAAGACCATCGGCGACAAGACCTACAAGGCCGGCGACCCGGTGCCCAGCTTCGCCCTGCTCCAGGACGACGGCTCCACCTGCTCCGGCAACTGGATCTACGCCGGTTCCTACACCGACAAGAACATGGCCGCCCGCCGCGACAAGACCCAGACCCCCATGCAGGAGAAGATCGGCCTGTACCCCGGGTGGACCTGGTGCTGGCCGGTGAACCGCCGCATCATCTACAACCGCGCCTCCGTGGACCCGCAGGGCAAGCCCTACCAGCCCACCAAGCCGGTCATCGAATGGAAGGACGGCAAGTGGGTGGGCGACGTGCCCGACGGCCCCTGGCCGCCGATGGCCGACGAGAAGGGCAAGTACCCCTTCATCATGACCACCGAAGGCCATGCCCAGCTCTACGGCCCCGGCCGCAACGACGGCCCCTTCCCCGAGCACTACGAGCCCATGGAATGCCCCATCGCGGAGCATCCGTTCTCCAAGGTGCGTACCAACCCCACCGCCCTGACCTTCAAGGGCGACAAGGACGTCCACGCCTCCTGCGACCCGCGTTTCCCGTTCATCTGCTCCACCTACCGGGTCACGGAACACTGGCAGACGGGCGTCATGACCCGTTGGACCCCCTGGCTGCTCGAGGCCGAACCCCAGATGTTCGTGGAGGTGAGCCCCGAGCTGGCCACCCTGCGCGGCATCAAGGGCGGCGACAAGTGCATCGTGGAGTCCGCGCGCGGCACCCTCTGGGCCATCGCCGTGGTCACCGAGCGCATGCGCCCCATGCAGGTCATGGGTCAGACCGTGCACATGGTCGGCATCCCCTGGCACTTCGGTTGGGTCTACCCCAAGGACGGCGGCGACTCCGCCAACCTGCTCACCCCCTCGGTGGGCGACCCGAACACCGGCATACCCGAGACCAAGGCTTTCATGGTCAACGTGAAAAAGGCTTAGGGAGGTAATCGACCATGTCAGGCAAGACCTTCTTCGTCGATCTCTCCCGCTGCACCGCCTGCCGCGGATGTCAGATCGCCTGCAAACAGTGGAAACAGCTCCCCGCGGAGCAGACCAAGAACACGGGTTCCCACCAGAACCCGCCCGACATGTCCTTCGTGACGCTCAAAGTGGTGCGCATG
>JBKICO010000424.1:0-2668 GCA_046567065.1 Acidobacteriota bacterium | reverse complement strand
AGGTTCATGGGTTGCTAGTGCGCCCCCATGCTCTGGAAGACCAGGCCGATGGCCAGGCCGCCCAGGATGGCGATGATCGAAGCCAGGATGCCGTACCACGCGCCGTGGTTGAAGGCCAGATCGGCCAGCAGGGCGGGCGCTCCCACCAGGCGGGCGTCCACGGCCTTGGCGGCCTGGGCCTGGATGGTGCCGTCGCGCAGCGCGAAGACCTCCACGGAGTAGCTGCCGGGGGAGAGGCGGGAGGGCACCGCGAGGGTGGCGCTGAAGGCCTGCAGCCCGTCGCGCTTCTCGCCCAGCTTCACCCCGCCGCTGGACTGGCGGAAGAGGCCTTCCTGCTCCTTGAGGGTGACCAGCTCGGGCAGCAGGGTGGCCCTGTCCGCCGTGGCGGGCTCCACGGAGACGTTCTCGGCCAGGCCCATCAGGCCGAGCTTGGCGCCGTCGAGGCCCAGATCCTTGAGGGGGGCGCTGGAATCGATCAGGCAGACCTTGGGCACGTTGCCGAAGTGCAGGGTGTTCATGTTCATCCACAGCAGGCCCATGGCCTTGCCCTTCTGCTTCATGCGCAGGTCCTCGGGGGCTCCGGTGAAGCGCAGCACCACCTGCGTGCCCTCTGGCACGCGGCCCTCCACCTGGATGGCCGTCCCCTTGTACAGGGTTCCGATCTCGATAGCGGCGGGCTGGGCTGTGAAGTCGATCCCCGCGGCGCGGGCGGCGGCGGGCAGGCACAGCAGAAGCGACAGGAGGAAAAGTACGGTGCGTTTCATGGCTAGTGGCCTCCCACGTAGGCCAGCAGCACGTCCGGCCTGGCGATGAGTTCGTAGAGGATCTTGAACATGACCACCAAAACCAGCGAGGCCAGCAGGATCTTGAGCTGGTCGCCGTGCAGCTTCTTGCCGACCTTGGCGCCCACCTGGGCCCCCAGGGAGGAGCCCACCAGCAGGATCAGGGCCAGCACGAAGTCCACGGTGTGGTTGGAGACGGACTGCATCACCGTGACGTTGATGCAGGTGAACAGGATCTGGAACAGGCTGGTGCCCACCACCACGTGCATGGGCATGCGCAGCAGGTAGACCATCACCGGCACCATGATGAAGCCGCCGCCCACGCCCATGATGGCCGAGAGCACGCCCACCACGCCGCCCAGGAACAGGGGCAGCAGGGGCGACATGCGCACGCCGGAGCGCTTGAACTCCATCTGCCAGGGCAGGCTGGCCGAGAAGCGGGCGAAGGCGCTGGACTTGGCGTGCTTCTCGGGCTCGTTCCTGGCCGGGGCCTTGGCCTTGCGCATGGACTGCAGGCTCTCGATGAACATGTAGCCGCCCACCAGGCCCAGCATGAGCACGTAGGTGACGTTGATCAGGAAGTCCGCGTTGCCCATGGCCCGCAGCACCTTGATGATCTCCACGCCCACGGTGCCGCCCAGCACGCCGCCGATCAGCAGCAGGAGGCCCATCTTCACGTCCACGTTGCCCAGGCGCAGGTGCGCGAGCGTGCCCGAAGTGGAAGCCCCCACGATCTGGTTGGAGTCGGAGGCCGCGGCCACCGTGGGCGGAATGCCCATCATGATGAGCAGCGGCGTCATCAGGAAGCCGCCGCCCACGCCGAAGATACCCGAGAGCAGGCCCACGGCCCCGCCCAGGCCGAACACGGCCGCGATGTTCACGCTGTTGCCCGCGATGGGCAGGTAAAGTTCCATTGGTATGCTCATGCCCCGTCCCTTTCCCGTTCGTGGTGTCTCTTGGGCGAGACCAGCTCCACGCGGCAGTCCACTCCGTTGAGTATCGTGCCGAGCAGCTCCGCCTCGCGTTCCCCGCCTTCCCCGTCCCCCCCGGCGGCGGCCGCCACCAGCAGGGTCGTCTTGAGTTGTCCTGCCGCGCCGATGAGCTCCCGCTCGTATCGCCCCTCGGCCACGAACAGGTCGACATTGGCCCCAGCCGCCTTGGCGGACTCGATCTCGGAATCCACCCTGCGCCGCACCGCCCTGCCCTCGGGGGTGTCCTTGCCGGCGGCCGGCTTGCCCCCCGCGCCGCCATCCGGCGGGAACACGACCAGCACGGACACCCTGGCCTGGATGCGCGGGGCCAGGCACAAGGCCCGCAGCAGCGCCTCCCAGGAGGGACGAGTCGAATCGATGCCAACGAGGATTCGTTCCATAGTTTTTCCGCATCCACCCCAAAGCAAGGTTGGGGCCAGAATGAAATGAACATCCAATATACTGAAATAGATGAATTTAGCTGAACAGGGAGGGACAGGTCCACTCGCCAGGTTCCAAAATGAAACGCTGGAGGCCGGTTGTGCTTGTATCAAATTGGAACATGATCTAGGATGGAACATCCGGCGGGCACTGGAGGCGGAACATGGACCAGATGCAGCGGCTCAAGGTCTTTTTCAATTCCATCAAGGGCAAGATCCTCACCCTTTTCCTGGTGACGTTCTGCGTGGCCTGCGGCCTGACCGCGCTCAACATCTGGACCCTGGCCGCCGTGAGCGAGCGCCTGCACCTGAGCGAGCGCTACGACGACCTGTTCAACTCCATCCTGGAAGCCCGCCGCTTCGAGAAGAACCTGCTGATCTACGGCGGGGCCGAGAGCCTGCGCGAGGGCCTGCAATACCTTGACAAGGCCGAGGCCGCCGTGGCCGACCTGGGGGACGACCTGGAGGTGGTGGC
>JBKICO010000423.1:4369-7537 GCA_046567065.1 Acidobacteriota bacterium | reverse complement strand
GCTGCGTGACGGCTGCGGCGGGAGGCGCGAACGGCTGGGGGGCTGGGGATCGGCTTTGAGAGCGGGCGCTGTCAGGGCACCGGCCCCGCCGCCGCTCAGGAGAGCGGCGGCGGGGTGCGGGAAAAAGCGGAAAGTGAAGCTGCTCAGGCCTCAGCGGGGGCTTTTGCCTTGGCCATGGCCTGGGACACCTTGGACTTGAGTTCCGTGAGGTCCACCGACTTGACCACGTAGTAGTCCGCCGCGATGGACTTGAGGTCGTGCTGGAAGGAGTCGTAGGCCGTGGACAGGATGACCGGGATGAGCTGGTCCTTGCCGCGGATCTCCTGCAGGAGGTCCAGCCCGGAGCGCGTGGGCCCGAGCTTGATGTCCAGCACGACCACCGCCGGCTTTTCGCGTTCCAGCACTGAAAGGATCGGCTCCTCCCCGTCGGAAGTGGCCACAACGTATCCCTCGCTTTCCAGTTCTTCCTGGTAAAGCATGCGGATATGCTTTTCGTCGTCCACGACGAGAACCTTCTTGGCACCCATGGAGACCTCCGGCGGCCGGCGCTTCGCGCGCACCGGCACTTTAAAAATATGCTCAAAATCAGGGGGGCGGTCAACACGTTTCGGCGCCGGGCGGGCTTGCCCTCGGCCCCGGGCCGGGATAGAGGCCGCTCATGGTTCGCGTACTCATTGAATCGACAGGCGAGCAGCGGGAGTTCCGGGCGCTCAAGTCCGTGACGCAACTGCTCAACAGGCTGGGGCTCAAGTCCACCGAGGTTTTGGTGATCCGCGGCAGGGAGCTTCTCACCCCCGACCGCATGATAGGCCACGAGGGCGACATCCGCATCCGCCACGTGGTCTCCAGGGGGTAGCGCCGTGAAGTGCCGCCGCTGCAGCGAGCTGGCGCAGGTCCGCCTGCCCAGCCACCACACCGGGTTCTGCGCCCCCTGCTTCGAAACCTATTTCCTGCGCCAGGTGGAGCGGGGCATCCACGAGCACAAGCAGTTCTCCAAGGAGGACCGCCTGCTCCTGGCCGTCTCCGGCGGCAAGGACTCGCTGGGCCTGCTGCTGGCCCTGAGCAAGCTCGAATACGACGTCACGGCCCTACACATTGACCTGGGCATCCCCGTTTCCTCCCAGAGCGCCCGCTCCACGGTGGAGGCCTACTGCGCCGCGCATTCCATCAAGCTGCACGTGCTGGAGACCACCGAGAAGGGCCTGCCCATCCCCGAGGTCAAGAAGCGCGTGAACCGGCCCATCTGCTCAGTGTGCGGCAAGATCAAGCGCCACTGGTTCAACCGCTTCGCCTACGAGAACGGCTATGACGTGCTGGCCACGGGCCACAACCTCGATGACGAGGTGGCCCGCCTGTTCGCCAACACCCTGCGCTGGGACCAGGCCTATCTGGCCGGGCAGGGACCCGTGAGCCCGGCCGGGGGCAAGTTCGTGCGCAAGGTCAAGCCCCTGTGCCGCCTCACTGAATACGAGACCGCCGTGTGGTGCTTCCTGAACGGCATCGAGCACGTGCTGGCCGCCTGCCCCTATTCCGCTGGGGCCAGCTTCACCGGGCACAAGAAGCTTCTGGCCGACCTGGAAGAGCGCAGCCCGGGCATGAAGATGCAGTTTTACGAGCACTTCCTGCAGCGCGGCAAACCCGCCTTCCAGGCGGTGCGGGCCGAGGCCCCGCCGCTCAACGAGTGCGCCCGCTGCGGCTACCCCTCCTCCATGGAGGTCTGCGGCGTGTGCCGCATCAAGGAGCAGTTGGAGGCGTGAGCGCGAGCCAGGCCAGCCTGTGGGCGGCGCGCAGGCGCGCGGCCCTGATGCGCCCGGCGCGCTGGTTCGCGGCCGGGGCGGCCTGCCTCGTCCTGCTGGCCGGGGGCTGGCTGGCCCTGCGCGAGGCCCGGCTGCAGCGCCTGCCGGGGCAGACCGCCCAGGCGGTGGCCGCGCTGCGCGACGAGCAGGTCATGCTGCGCCTGAAGCACCTGGCCCTGGCCGCCAACCTGGCAAAAGTACTGAACAATTCGCTCCTGGCCGACATCACCGGGGAGCTCAGCACCGAGCAGCCCTGCGTGCACGCGCCCAGGCTGGACGAGTCCGGCCCGGGCTTCCCCTGCGCCTCCCGCTGGGACAGCGCCTTGGGCGTGATCTGGACACAAGCCTTCGGATCTCAGGCCGGGCCGCCGCCGGACTGGCTCCGCCGGGACCTCTGGGGCAGGCCCGTGCTGCTCAACGAGGGCGAGAGCGTCTGTCAGTCCCCCGTGGTGGATTGCGTCAACGACACGCTGCGCAGCGCCGGGCCGGACGGCGTGGTCAACACCGCCGACGACCTGATCGCCAGGGTTCCGCCTTTCCTTGGCCCCGAGCTGCACAGGCGCGCCGTGGAATCAGCCCGCCAGAATCCATAGCAGCCGCCCTGCCGGGCGCACCAGGGCTGCGGGGCTGTCCGGCCTCCGTCCGGCCGCGATGTCCGCGGCCAGGACCGCCTTGTCCGCCCCCGAAGCCAGGAAGAAGGCCAGCCGCGCAGCGTTCAGCACCGGCAGGGTCAGGCTGACGCGCGGGACGGGCGGGTCAGCCGCCGCGTAGGCCACGTCCACGGCCCAGAGCGTACGCTCCTTCAGCGCCGCCTGCCCCGGAAACAGCGAGGCCGTGTGCCCGTCCCCGCCCAGGCCCAGGTGCAGGCAGTCGAAGGCGGGCGGGCCGCCCGCGCCGAAGTGCTCCTCCAATTCCTCACGATAGAGCGCGGCGGCCTTGGCCGGGTCCGCCACTTCCCCCCTGATTCTGTGCACCCCGGCGGGCTTTCGCGGCAGGTGCGCCAGCAGCGTGCCCCGCGCCGCGCCGTAGTTGCTGCGGGCGTCCTCCGTAGGGACCATGCGCTCGTCCACCCAGAAGAGGTGCGTGGCCGCCCAGGGCACGTCAGCCCCGGCCAGCAGCTCGAAGTAGCGCCCCGGGGTGGAGCCGCCGGAGACGGCCAAGGTGAAGGCCCCGCGCGCGGCCACGGCCTCCCGCGCGGCCCGGGCCGTCAGCTGCGCGGCGCGCAGGCTCGCGGCTTCCAGGTCCGCATGGCGTTCCAACGCCGGGAGGCCATCGGCCTCCGCGCCCGGCTGGCGCTTGATTTCAGGCGATGGGGTCAAGCCCGATGTCCTTCCTGAACCCATGGTGCAGCTCCTGGGCCTCCTGCGGGCCC
>JBKICO010000423.1:0-4340 GCA_046567065.1 Acidobacteriota bacterium | reverse complement strand
TGGGGTCCTCGCAGCGCTCGCACATCTCCAGCACGGGGGTCAGGAAGCCCCAGCACAGCTCCACGGCGTCCTGGCTCCAGAAGAGCATGTGGTCGCCCAGCATGCAGTCCAGCAGCACCTTCTCGTAGGAGTCCAGCGGCGGGCCGGTGTAGCCCTGCTGGAAGTCGAAACTCATGGAGGCCGTGCGCAGGCAGAAGCGCGGCCCCGGGTTCTTGACCTGGAAGCTCAGGTGGATGGACTCCTGCGGGTAGGTCTCCATGACCAGCCGGTTGGCCGAGACGTGTTCGCCCAGCACCCGGCGGTAGATGGAGTGGGGCACCTCCTTGAACTTGACCACGATGCGCGTGAGTTTGCGCGCCAGGCGCTTGCCCGAGGTGATGTAGAAGGGCACGCCCTGCCAGCGCCAGTTGTCCACGTGGGCCTTGAGCATGGCGAAGGTGGGCGTGGTGGAGCCGGGGGCCACGTTCTTCTCCTGCCGGTAGCCGGGGCCGTTTCCGCCCGGGCCGTATTGGCCGAGCACCAGTTGGCCGAAGCCCAGCACAGGGTCGAATGGCCGCAGGCACTTGTAGACCTTCACCTTCTCGTCGAGCACCTCCCCCGCGCGGAACAGGGTGGGGGGCTCCATGGCGGCCAGGGCCAGCAGTTGCATCATGTGGTTCTGGAACATGTCGCGCAGCACGCCCGCCTGCTCGTAGTAGCCCGCGCGGTGCTCCACGCCCAGGTTCTCGGCGGCCACTATGGAGACGTACTCCACGTAGTTGCGGTTCCACACCGGCTCGAACACGGCGTTGGCGAAGCGGAACAGCAGGATGTTCTGGATGGTCTCCTTGGCGAGGTAGTGGTCGATGCGGAAAATCTGCTCCTCGCGGAAGTGGGCGTGCAGGGCCTCGTCCAGCGTGCGGGCCGAGGCCAGGTCGCTGCCGAAGGGTTTCTCAACCACCAGGCGGGTCCAGGCCTGGTCCACGCCGCGCCCGGACAGCCCCGAGACCCCGAGCATCCCGGCCACGGGCTCGTAGAGCGTGGGGGGGATGGCCAGGTAGAACATGCGGTTGCCGGGCAGGCCCAGGCGCTCCTCCAGGCCGCTGATGAAGCGGGAGAGCTCCAGGTATCCGCCCAGGGCGTCGTACTCCAGGGATTGGTAGTGGATGCGCTGGGCCAGCTCGCCCCAATCCAGCTCCAGGAGGTGGCCGGAGCGGGCCAGGGCCGCGCGGATGGATTCGCGGAACTCCTCCGTGCCCATTTTGGAGCGCGCCGCGCCCACGATGGCGAAGTTGCGTGGCAGGTCGCCCACCTGGAACAGGCGGGCCAGGGCGGGGAAGAGCTTGCGGGCGGAGAGGTCGCCCGAGGCTCCGAATATGACGATGACGCAGTCCTGCGGGCGGGTGTCCATGCGGCACTCGCCCTGGGCGGCGTTGTTTTGTTTGGCGATGTCTTCCACGGGAAAGCCTCCTGGGGGATGGCCTCTCTTAGCCCAATTCGGCGGGCGTAGCCAGGGGCGGGGCGCGGCGTCTTTTGCGTTGATCATTCCCCGGGAAGCGTCCATAGGAAGATGGGGCCGGATGCTTCCGGCCCGGCGGCGAACACGGGAGGCGTTCCATGAGCGGAGAGGACGACAAGCCCGGAAAGGGCGAAACGCGCCAGGTGCACATCGGCTGGCTGGTGCTGTTTTGCCTGGCGGTGGCGCTGGCCTACGCGTTTGCGCGCGGGGCCTTTTCCTGAGCGGCCCGCGAGGAGGATGCGAGCATGAGAAGATCAGTGAAAAAATTGTTCACGGGGCAACCCGTCATCGAAGGGGCGGGGGTGCGTCTGCGCCGGGTGTTCGGCTCGGGCGAGGTGCCCAATTTCGACCCCTTCCTGATGCTGGACGACTTCCGCGCCCACAAGGTGGAGGACTTCATCAAGGGCTTCCCCTGGCATCCGCACCGGGGCATCGAGACCATCACCTACGTGCTCTCGGGCGACGTGGAGCACGGCGACAGCATGGGCAACTCCGGGGTTATCGGCGCGGGCGACGTGCAGTGGATGACGGCTGGCAGCGGCATCATCCACCAGGAGATGCCCAAGGGCGACGAAACCGGCTCCATGCTGGGCTTCCAGCTCTGGGCCAACCTGCCCGCCGCCCAGAAGATGATGCCCCCGCGTTACCGGGGCCTCACGGCGGCGGACATCCCCGAGGCGCGCCGCGCCGACGGCACCGTGGTCAAAGTGATCGCGGGGCGGGTGGACGGCGTGCACGGCCCCGTGCGGGACATCGTCATCGACCCCGAATACCTGGACTGCTCCGTGCCCGAGGGGGTGGAATTCGTGCACCCCACGCTCCGGGGCCACAAAGCCTTCGTCTACGTCATCGGCGGCAAGGGCTCGGTGGAGGGAAACCCGGTGGAGAACCGGATGCTGGCTCTCTTCGGTGACGGCGACGAGCTGGCTGTGACCGGCGGGGAGGGCGGCGTGCGCTTCCTGCTGCTCACGGGCGCGCCCCTGGGCGAACCCGTGGCCTGGGGCGGCCCCATCGTCATGAACACCGAGCAGGAGCTGGATTTGGCTTTCCGCGAGCTGCGCGACGGCACCTTCATCAAGCACAAGTCCTCGGGGATCTGAGGCGGATTCCGGGCGAGAAGCTAGTCCGGGCCGCAGGGCCGGGCCGTCTCCACGCGGGGCGGCCCTTCCGGGGTGTCCCAGGTGAGGCGCACGGCCCCGCAGCGGTCCGTGCCGAAGACCCGCGCCCCGGCCTTGGCGAGGCCGTCCAGCACGGCCTTGGCCGGGAAGCCGTAGCTGTTGCCGGACCCCGCGCTGACCAGGGCCACGGAGGGCGACACGGCCTCGTAGAGTTCCGGCGAGAGGGATTTTGCGCTGCCGTGGTGCGGCGCCACCAGGGCGTCGGCCTTGAGCGTGCGCCCGCTCCCCAGGCTGTGGCCCAGAGCGTGCGGCCCTGCGTCCCCGGGCAGAATCGCTAGCCCCCGGCCCCGCCAGGTCAGGCGCAGCACCAGCGAGCCCTCGTTGCCGTGCGCTGCCCCTGAAGCAGGCGGGTGGAGCGCCTCCAGCCCAATATTCTGGCCCAAATCGTGTCCCAGGGAGTGGAATTCGCCCTCCCGCCATGTCTGCGGGGCCAGCCCGCTGGCGGCCAAGCCGGCCAGAAAGTCGTCCTGCCGGGGCAACTCGCCGTTGCCCGCCAGGAAGCCCACCTTGAACGAGCCCAACAGGTAGGCGAAACCGCCGCTGTGGTCCCGGTCCGGGTGGGACATGACAAGTCCCTCGACTCTTGGCGCGCGGCCCCAGGTCAGGGCCGGAGCCAGCACGGCCCGGCCCAGGTCGAAGCTGCCCGACACCGCGCCGCCGCCGTCCACCAAGTAACGCCCCCCGCCCGGAACCTCGATCAGCGCGGACTGCCCCTGGCCCACGTCCAGGAGCGTCAGGCGCACGCGCTCGCGCTGCTGGTCCCAGGCGCGGTAGAGCGGCGGGGCCGCGAGCAGCAGCAGGCACAGGCAGGCCCAGCCCGCGCGCGCCTTGCGGCTCAGGGAGGCGAAGGCGGCGGCCAGGCCCAAAAGGGCGAACCAGCCCAGCGCCTCGGGCCACCAGGGCCGCTGCACGGGGTAGGTGGCCAGCCAGCCGCGCGCGTCCATGGCCTCCAGGCTGCCGAGCATCCAGGAGCAGACCGTTGCCGATCCAGCCAGCAGCGGCTCGCCCACGATGGGCAGCCAGGTCACGGTCAAGGCCCCCAGGTAGGCCAGGGGCTGCGCGGCCCACTCCACCACGGGCACCCAGAGCAGGTTCAGGTAGAGGTGCGGGCTGGCCTCGCCGAACACGCTGGCCTGGATGGGAAACACCGCCAGTTGGGAAGCCAGGGTCACGCAGGCCCAGCCCACGGGCACGGCCAGTAGCAGGCTCCAGCGGGAGCGGCCCCCCAGACCGCGCAGCCGCTTGAGCGCCGGGGCGGCCAGGGGCATGAGCAGCACCAGCCCGGCCACGGCCGCCGCCGAGAGTTGCAGGCCCACGTCGAAAACGCACAGCGGATTGTAGAGGAACATGGCGGCCAGGGCGATGAACAGGCCGTCGAGCAGCACGCGGCTCCTGCCCATGAGCACCAGCAGGCCCCAGGTGGCGAACATGATGGCCGCGCGCACCAGCGAGGGTTCGAACCGGCCCAGCCAGAGGTAGCAGGCGGTGAGCGGCAACCCGATGAGCACGGCCAGCTTGGCCCGGGGCAGCCTCAGGCAGAGGCTTGGGCGCAGGGCGCAGGCCAGCCAGGCCGCGCACCAGCCCAGGGCGGCCACGGCCGCCAGATTCATGCCCGAGACGGCCAGCAGGTGCGCCAGGGAGGCCCGGCGCACGCGCTCCAGGTC
>JBKICO010000422.1:0-3005 GCA_046567065.1 Acidobacteriota bacterium | reverse complement strand
GCGCAGCCCAAGGGAGTAGCGCTCCAGGCTGTGCGGGTCCTGCGGTATGACGGCGAGCCCCTTGCCCTGGCAGCCGGACAACAGGGCCAGGCAGAGCAGTGCGGCGGCGATGGTGTTCCTCATGGCGTGCCTACTTGGCCGGAGCCTGTGCCGGTTGGGCCTGCTGCGCGGGCTGGACCGGGGCCTTGGCGTTGGTGTCGATGGGTTCGCAGCCCGGCGGGCAGGGCTGTTTTGCCATCTTCGCCGAAACCTTTTTGCTGACGGTGCGCGTGCCCGATTTGGCCTTCGCTTTGGCGGGCGAGGGCGAATATGGGGCGGCGGGCTTGCCGTATGCGCCCGGCGGGTCGTTCACATCGCGTGCGCCGATGAGCGTCGGCAGGCGTGGCTGCATGGCTCCGGGCTCAGGCAGGCCGAGCATCCTGCGCAGGGTGGGGGTCATGGGAATCAGCACGGAACCGGTGCGCAGCACGCGGCCCGAGGGCTCCACGAGCCGGGCGTTGACGAAGATGTTGTCGCGGTCAACGTAGTAGGAGCCCGCCAGCACGGCCAGATGCTCGGCCGGGGCCTTTTTGCCCTTGGCGGCCACGGGCGCGTTGCCGCGCGCCTCCTTCACGGGGAAGCCCCGGCTGTTGATCTCGTAGATCATCTGCTCGCCCAGGAGCCGCCCGAAGGATGAGGTCTGGCGCGAATCCTGGTCCACGAAGGCCGAGGGTACGCTGGAGACGCCCGCGAGGGGGGCGTCATCCGTGATGCCCTTGGTGATCTGGGAGGCCAGCTCCCGCGCGTAGAGCCGCAGCTCCTCGGCGTCGGCCCTGGACGGGGAGGGCGGAGGCAGGGGCGGGCCCGGCGCGTAGTTGACGTATCCGCCGGAGGCGTCCGGCACAAGATAGCCTTGCGAGGCTCCGGGGGTGGAGCGCACCCGCACCCCTGGCACCCCGTTGACCGTGGCGCTCTGGGATTTGGAAAGATCCACTTCGGCTCCGGGATCGACCGGCCCGATTGTCTGGGCGGCGGCCGTTACGGCCCCGAGAGCCAGCGTGGCGAGCGCTGCGAGAAGAGCATTCGCGCGCATGGCATTTCCTCCAATGGTTTGCCGTCCTATCGGACCGTCCGGCGAAACCCTTTAGCAGCTCGTTGAAAAATCCGCGTGGGCTGCGTTGCGGCAGAGAAGTCAGAACCCCGCGTATGCCGAATACGCTTCGGCCCTGGCTTTTGCTTGCGCCTAGCCCCCGCGTTTTTGAACGGGCTACAAGGGGCGACATTTACGGCCGACTGTCAGTCACAGGCGGCAGGAATTACCCTGTAGCCCTTCCTGGAATAAAAACGCAAACTCCGTGCCGTTGTTGTGGACATGCCAGGCATGAGCGGCTAGAGAAAGATCACGGACTTTGTGAAATTGGTGACTTTCTTCGACCAACAAGCGAGGACGCCATGTATTTCCCGGTAGCCGGCATCGAAGTTTCCGTGTGGGTTCCCCCGCTGGTGGCCTTCGTGGTTTCCCTGTGCACCTCCATGGGCGGCGTGTCCGGCGCTTTCCTGCTGCTGCCGTTCCAGATGAGCGTGCTGGGCTACGTCTCGCCGTCCGTCTCCGCCACCAACCAGGTTTTCAACATCGTGGCCATCCCCAGCGGGGTGTACCGCTACATCCGCGAAAGGCGCATGGTCTGGCCCCTGACCTACGCCACTGCCCTGGGCACCCTGCCCGGGGTGTTCCTTGGGGCCTACATCCGCGTCAAATATCTGCCGGACCCACGCAACTTCAAAATGTTCGCCGCGGCGGTGCTGGGCTATATCGGGCTGCGGCTGGTGCGCGACACTTTCTTCAAGAAGGCCCCGGCCAAGCCCGCGCCCGGCTCCGGCCCGGGCTGCTCCATGCGCGACGCCGCCAAACCGGTGAGTTGCGCCCAGAAGAACGTCTTGCAGCAGGCCGCCGCCATGGGCGGAACGGCCTGCGGCCCCCAGGGGAGCCTGGTGGACTCCATGGCCGTGTCCGAATCGAAGTATTCGTTCCGGCAGGTGGAGTTCGTGTTCCAGGGCGAGCGCTACTGCTTCTCCACTGGCGGGGTGCTGCTCATGAGCCTGATCGTGGGCGTGGTGGGCGGCGTGTACGGCATCGGCGGCGGAGCGATCATCGCGCCCTTCTTCGTGGCCTTCTTTGGGTTGCCGGTCTACACCGTGGCGGGTGCGGCGCTCATGGGCACCTTCCTGACCAGCGTCTCCGGCGTGGTGTTCTATCAGGCCATCGCCCCGTTCTGGCCCGAACTCGCCGTGGCCCCCGACTGGACCCTCGGAGCGCTCTTCGGCCTGGGCGGGTTCGCGGGCATGTACGTGGGGGCGCGTTGCCAGAAATACGTCCCGGCCAAGTATATCAAGGCCTTCCTTTCGGCGTGCATCCTGTTCCTGGCTGTGCGCTACGTTTACGAGTTCCTCAAATAGCCCACGCTGAAAGCCCTTGCGGAAACCGCCCGAAAGTGGTTTAGCTGCTGAAGATGCCCGGTCGCCCGGTTTCCTGGGCGGCCGGCCTTTCACCTTCGTCATAACGCAAAGGAGACACCATGACCGAACAGCACGGTATCTACAAATGCGCCGCCTGCGGCAACATCGTTGAAGTTCTGCATACCGGCGACGGCGATCTGGTCTGCTGCGGCGAGCCCATGAAGTATTTCGCGGCCAACACCGTTGACGCCGCCAAAGAGAAGCACGTTCCCGTGATCGAGAAGACCGCCAACGGCTTCAAGGTCAAGGTCGGCAGCGTTGCCCACCCCATGGAAGAGAAGCACTGGATCGAGTTCATCGAGGTCTTCGCCGACGGCAAGGTCTATCGCCAGGAGCTCAAGCCCGGCATGGCCCCGGAGGCCGAGTTCTGCATCCAGGCCGAGAAGATCGTTGCCCGCGAATACTGCAACCTCCACGGCCTCTGGAAGGCGGAGTAGCCCATGCTCAGCGAGAAGATGAACCAAGCCCTGAACGACCAGGTCAAATGGGAACTGTGGTCCTCCTACCTG
>JBKICO010000421.1:0-18421 GCA_046567065.1 Acidobacteriota bacterium | reverse complement strand
GGTCTCGTGGATGACGATGTTCAGGCGGGCCAGGCGGGGATCGGTCTGCTCCAGCTTGTACTCGACGGTGGTCTGGTACAGGCCTTTCTTCTTGTAGAGCTCGCGGATCTTCTCCAGGTCGTCGGCCAGGACCTGCATGTTCAGCACCGAGCCGGCCTTGGTGCCCATGGCCTCGAGGATGTCGTCCTTCTTGATCTCGTCGTTGCCGAGCACGCTCACGGCCTGGATGCGCGGCTTCTCCTTGACCACGAAGACCACGCGCTTGCCGCCGCGCACGTCCTCGGTGCGGATCTGCACGTCCTCGAAGTAGCCGAGTTCGAAGAGGCGCTTGAGGTCGTCGTTGACGGTCTTGGTCTCGAAGGGTTCGCCTACCTGCGTCTTGACCTTGAGCAGGATGACGTCCTTCTCCAGGGCGTTGTTGCCCTCGACGTCGAGCTCGACCACCTTGAGGCCGGAAGCGCCGGACACCGAGGCGGCAGCGGGGGCGGCGGCCCCGGCCGGGCGGACCTTGCCCGCCAGCTCGTCCACTGCGGAAGGCAGGGAGAGCATGTCCGGGCGGGTGACGATGATCTGCTGGGGTTCGCCGCCCGCGGCGTCGACGGTTTTGGCGTCGATGGAGATGGAGTCGCCCACCTGATTGAGCGTGCCGTAAACCGCCATGGCGGCTCCGGCGGCCTTGGCCGCGGAGCGCGCGGCGGAGGCGGAGTCAACCGGTTTGGCCTTGGAAGGCGCGGCCGCGACGCTCACGCCCTGCTCGCGCAGGCGTTCGGTCAGCAACTGGGTGATGCTTTTGGAAAGGGCGTCCTTGCCGCTGGGGGCGTTCACTGCGAAAGGCAGCACCAGGACCTTGCCGGCCCCGGACTGGGCCATGGCCGCACCGGAGAAGCACAGGAAAAGCGTTGCGAGGAAGGTGAAAATCAGACCGGTACGGTTAGGGCTGCGCATAGAGTTCTCCGCCATGCAGTTCCATCCGCCGACCCATGAGCCGGGCCAGGTTTTGGTTGTGAGTGACCACTATGAGGGTCATATTGAGTTCACTGTTCAGTTTCGCCAGGAGTTCTCCGGCGCGCTGGCCGGTTGATTCGTCAAGGTTCCCGGTGGGTTCGTCAGCCAGCAGAACCTTGGGCCGCATCAGGATCGCCCGGGCGATGGCGGCGCGTTGCCTTTCTCCGCCGGAGAGGGTTGTTACCCTGTGATGCAGCCTTTGTTCAAGCCCTAAAAGCCCCAAGGCGGCCGAGGCCATATCGAAAGCCTTCTCTTTCGGCTCCCCTGCTATAAGCGCGGGCATGGCCGCGTTCTCCAGGGCCGTGAATTCGGGCAGCAGGTGGTGGAACTGGAACACGAACCCGATGTCCTTGTTGCGCAGCTTGGCCGCCGCCGCTGGCTTGAGCCGGGTGATGTCCTGCCCGTCGAACTCCACCGTGCCGCGCGTGGGCGTGTCCAGCGCGCCCAGCAGCTGCAAAAGCGTGGACTTGCCCGAACCGGAGGACCCCAGAATCGCGATGGATTCCCCGGGCATGATCTCCAGGTCGATTGCGCCCAGCACCCGCACGGCCTCGGCTGGGCCCTGGAAGTCCTTGCCCAGGCCTTTGAGGCGGTAGATCGGCTCAGTCATGGCGCAGGGCCTCCACGGGCTTGAGCGAGGCCGCCTTGCTGGCAGGGTACAGCGTGGAGAGGAAGCAGAGCCCGAAGGCCGTCACGCCGATGCCCACCAGGTCCACCCAGTTGAGCAGCACCGGGATCGTATCCATGGGATAGACGTCCGCCGGGAGCTTGATGAACTGGAAGTGCTTGATGGTCAGGGCCAGGCCGATGCCCAGGGCGTAGCCCATCACCGTGCCCACGGCCCCGATGATGCAGCCCTGGAGCAGGAATATCCTGCGGATGGAGTCCGCCTGGGCGCCCATGGACATCAGGATGGCGATGTCGCGCGTTTTCTCCATGACCAGCAGCACCAGTGAGGTGATGATGGAGAAGGAGCCCACCAGCACGATCATCAAAAGCACCACGAACAGCCCGGCCTTCTCCAGCTTGAGGGCCGCGAAGATGTTGCCGTTCATGTCCACCCAGGTGCGGGTGTAGTACGGCATCCCGCCCAGGGTCTGGCTGATGTCCTCGGCGATGCGGGGGGCCTCGTCGGGGTCGTGCAGCCGCACGTCGAGGTAGAGCGCGGAGTCGGGCTTGAAGCCGAGCATCTCCTGGGCCGCGCCCAGGGAGACGAAGGCCGAGGAGGAGTCGTATTCGTACATGTGGGTCTTGAACACGCCCACCACCTGGAAGATCTTCACCTTGGGGGTGAAGCCCACGGCGGAGCCGCGCAGCGAGGGGGTGAGCACATTCACGGTGGAGCCCAGGCCCACGCCCATGCGCGCGGCCAGTTCCGAGCCCAGGAGGATGCCGGGCACGTCGGTGGGCTTCTCCAGATCCTCCACGGAGCCGAAGACCATGTCCTTGTGGATGGCCAGCACGTTGCGGGCCGAGGCGGGGTCGATGCCGCGCAGGATCACGCCCTTGGGCGCGCCCGCGCGCGAGAGCATGACCTCGGCGTAGATGATGGGAGTCACGCCGGAGACCCCGGGCACCTTGGCAACCTTGGCCATCTGGGCCTCGTAGTTGCGCATGGCCCCGCCTGTGACCCCGGCGATCACATGGGAGGACAGGCCCAGGAGCTTGTCCCGGAATTCGGTGGAGAAACCGCTCATCACGGCCATGACCACGATGAGCGCCGCCACCCCCAGCCCCACGCCCAGCACCGACATGAGGGAGATGACGGAGATGAAGGAGTGCTCGCGCTTGGTGAGCAGGTAGCGCAGGGCTATGAACAGCTCGAATTTCATTCTGCGGCTGCGCCCTCGGGCTTGAGCAGCGGGAACAGGATAACCTCGCGGATGGAGGGCGAATCGGTGAGCAGCATCACCAGCCGGTCGATGCCGATGCCCTGCCCCGCCGCCGGGGGCATGCCGTACTCCAGGGCGCGGACGTAGTCCTCGTCCATGTAGTGGGCCTCGTCGTCGCCGGCGGCCTTCTCGGCCACCTGCTCCTCGAAGCGCAGGCGCTGGTCCACTGGGTCGTTGAGCTCGGAGAAGGCGTTGGCCATCTCGCGCCCGGTCATGAACAGCTCGAAGCGGTCCGTGATCTCGGGGTTGGCCTCGTTGCGGCGCGACAGCGGCGAGATGTCCGTGGGGTAGCCGTAGATGAAGTGCGGCTGGATGAGCTTGGGCTCCACGAAGAGGTCGAAGAGCTTGGCCTGGAGCTTGCCCAGCTTCTCGCCCTTGAGCACCTTCTCGCCGTGCTTGAGCACGTGGGCCTTGCAGGCCTCGTAGTCGGTGTAGATCTCGGGGGCCACGCCGCCGACCTTCTCCAGGGATTCGTGGAAGTTCATGCGCTGCCAGGTGCCCACGGTGAGGTCGATCTCCTGCCCCTGGTAGGTCACCTTGGTTGCGCCGCACACGGCCAGGGCCAGGCGGGCGAAGAGCTCCTCGGTGAGGTCCATGAGGTCATTGAACCGGGCGTAGGCCCAGTAGAACTCGCACATGGTGAATTCGGGGTTGTGCTGGGTGGAGATGCCCTCGTTGCGGAAGTTGCGGCCCACCTCGTAGACCTTCTCGAAGCCGCCCACCAGCAGGCGCTTGAGGTAGAGCTCGGGCGCGATGCGCATGTAGAGCTGCAGGTCCAGCGCGTTGTGGTGCGTCAGGAAGGGCTTGGCCGTGGCGCCGCCGGGGATGGCCTGCATCATGGGCGTCTCGACCTCGACGAAGCCCCTCTCGTTGAGGAAGCTGCGCAGCTCGGTGACGATGCGGGTGCGGATCTTGAAGATCTCGGCCGTGCGCGGGGTGACGATGAGGTCGACGTAGCGCTGGCGGTAGCGGATCTCCACGTCCTTGAGGCCGTGGTACTTCTCGGGCAGCGGGCGCATGGACTTGCTGAGCAGGCGCACCTCGGTGCAGCCCAGGGTCAGCTCGCCGGTCTGGGTGCGGAAGAGCTTGCCCACGCAGCCCACCACGTCGCCGGTGTCGAACTTCTTGAACACGGAGTAGGCGTCCACGCCCAGCTCGTCGCGGGTGGCGAAGCACTGCAGCCTGCCGGAGGCGTCCTGCAGGTGGAAGAACGTCACCTTGCCGAAGGAGCGGTGCGCCACGATGCGCCCGGCCAGGGCGAAGGTCTTGGGCGGGTCGGCCTCGGCCATGGCGGCCAGGGCGGCCTCGTCGGCGTCCTTGTATTTCGTCGCGGTATCGCCGATGTCGTCGGTTTTGACGAAATCGTTGGGATAGAGCGGAACGTCGCCGTCCAGGAGCTGGCAGGCTTTGGCCACGCGGTTCTTGAGAACTTCGTTGAGTTCGTCGCGGTTGGCCAGGGCTTCGAGCATGGGATGGAACCGCTCTACCTTGTCCGATTTCACGGGTAGTTTGAAATCGCGGCGGCGGGGCTTGTCTTGGGATGCCAAAGGGATCACTCCGTGGTCGTAAAGAGAAGGTCGGATCGAATCCGGCTGAACTATGACAAAACCCCTGGAGCGTCAAGGAAACCGGAAAGTTCCCAAAAAAATGGTTGACGCCGTGGCCGCTTTCTCTTAGACGTTCTTTCCGCCGCAACGCGGCTCTGTTCCCCGGTAGCTCAATCGGCAGAGCGGGTGACTGTTAATCACTAGGTTGGGTGTTCGAGTCACCCCCGGGGAGCCACGAAGATCAAGGGTCCTGGACTGCACGTCCGGGACCCTTTCTCGTTGGCGCGCGCTCGCGCGGCCGCTCCGGGCGGACGGCGCCGGGGGATACGGCCGGGCCGCCCCGGGAACCGCTTCCCGGGCGCACCGCCGCCGAGCCCCGTGGCCGTCATGCGCCGGACATCACGGTGCGGTAACGGAACACGCATCGACCGCATTGAATGCTTCGTCGTATTCGGTCCAACCCGGGGTCACTTCAACCAGAAACTCGCTCCGCATGCCGAGATATTCCCGCAGGCAATAAGGGCACTTGTACAAGTTCTGGAACCTGCCGTTCTCGTGCGGGTTCTCCCTGCGGTCCAACTCCTTCTGGCAGTTCGGGCATTGCACATGGCACCTGCCCACCGAACCGCCGGAGTTCGTCCCTCCCGGCCGTGCCGCACTTCGTCTGACGTTGCCCTTGTCCTGGCGCACGTTCCCTCCCCTGCGCAGACGCACTCGCACCGGGGCGGGTGGCAGGGCGCATCACGCCCTGCCACCGATTCCACGGCTGGCTTTACTGCGCGTTCTTTGCCTTCGTTGTTACCGGTTTATAGGCCTTGGCCTTGGCCTGAGCGCCGCGCTGGCACGCCTGGTAGGCCTGGGCGCACTGCGCCTTGGGGCCCAGTTCTTCCCCGGCCTGGCTCAGGCAGGTCATGTAGGTCCGCCTGCACTGGCTTGAGTCCAGCACCGAGGCCCGGGCATCCTGGGCCTCTTGGGCCGCCTGAGCCGCCTGGGCCTGGCCGGCCGAGGGGGCGCAGAGCAGCGCGGCGGCCAGCGCCACGCCCGCACAGAATATTTTCATGGTCCTCGTCATGATCAGACTCCTTTGAGTTGGTAGTGTGTGCTCGCAATTTCCCCGCGCCCGACGGACGCCGCTCAGGCGCCCGGCGTCCGCGGCCAGGGCTACTTGCCGTCCAACAGATGCAGCCACCAGAAGAACACGGGGCGGTACACCGACAACGGCCGCATCATGTCGTGCTCCTCATGTTCGAGGATGTGGCAGTGCCACACGTATTCATGCCCGAAGTCGACCAGCGGGTTCGTGAATCTGTTGAAGGGCAAGGCTCCGTTCCTCGGCCGGATGCTGGGCTTGACCAGGAAGGGGACCTTGGGAAGGTCGAACTTCATGGCCACGGTGGTGTTCTGGCCGGGGAGCATCCTGACGGTCTCCTTCCAGCCCATCTCGTTGGGATCTATGGGGATGCTGTTTCCGGCCCAGTCCGTCCTGGCCACCACCTGCACGCTGACCAGGTGGAAGTGGATGGGGTGGACGTCGCCGGTGTTGTTGACCACCGTCCAGACCTGGCTGGTGCCTGCGAAGGCCTTCTCGGTGATCTGCTGGTCGTAGCCGAAACCAGGCATGAAGACGCCCTGGTTGTTGAGGTGGAGCTGGTTGGTGCCGAGCCTCTGGAGCAGGCGGCCGTAGTCGTCAAACTCCTCGTTCAGCGTCTTGATCATGTTGGCGAAGCCGCCAACCGTGACGGACCGGTTGTTCACCGGAGTCCCCACCGGGACGATCGGGGCCGGCTGGGACCTGGCGAACACTCCGGGCAGCCCGGTGACGGGGTCGGCCAGATAGGCCTTGATGGCCGCCATGGTCGTGGTGAAGGCAGGGTCCGCTGCCGCGCTGTTCACCCGGAACTCCATGAGCGTCCTGGTGTTGGGCCCCTTTCCGACCAGGGTCGTGGGCGCGCCGCCCATGTTCAGGCCGGTGGGGGAGAAGTCGGGGTCGCCCGTGAAGTAGTCGTTGCGGGGGTCGCCCATGGGGGAGGGGGCGGCCATGTCGCTGTAGAGAATCAGCCGGGTTCCGTCCGGGATGCCCGAGAAGTCGATGAGGATGTCGGCGCGCTCCGCGGGAGCCAGCCAGAGGTTCCATTGCAGCCCGTCCCACTGCTTGGGCGGGTTGGTGTTCAGTTCGGTGTAAGCAGGCAGGAAGCCGGATTCGTTGGCGATCTGCAGGATGGTCGGCGGAGCCACGGCCAGCGGCGTAGTCGGGGTGACGGGCAGCACCGGCTCGCCGTTGTTGCTGGGGTCCTCGTAATAAAGCTGCAGGTTGTAGTTACGCGCGTTGGAGCCGTTGAGTATCCTGAAGCGGTACACCTGGGGCTTCACGTCGCGGTAGGGATAGGCCGCGCCGTTGATCACCGGGGTGTCGCCGAAGAACTCGGGCACGCACGACGGGTTCGGCATGGGTTCGATCACGTTCACCACGGGGGGATAGACCCACTTGCCGTAATCCACGCGGCCGCTGGGCACCGGAGCGCCGGTGGCGGCGTCCTGGTTGACCTCGTATATGTGCGGGTACCACAGCGAGCCCACGGTCTGGCCCCAATCGGGGTTGGCGGTCCAGGACGGATCCTGCGTGGCGATGTCCGCGGCCACGAAGGATTTGTCCTGAATGATCAGCGGAATGCCGTAGCCAGGCAGGACGTTGTTCGTGATCAGGTACTGCTCTTCGGGGTCCGTGATCAGATACGGCGCGGCCAGCCCGGCGTAGGGGTTCACGCGGGTCATGGCCACGAAGTGGTCGTGATACCAGAGCATCCGGGCGCTCTGGTCGTTGGTGTAATAATAGGTCGCCTCACCCACGCCGGGCGGGGGCATGTCCGGCACGCGGGCGAAGCTCGAACCGTGTTGCCCGTCGGGCGTGAACCACTGGTGCGGCGTGCCGTCGCTGATCCAGGGGCTGAACCCGCCGTGCAGATGCACCGACACGGCGTTCTGGGGCAGCATGCCGCCCATGAGGGTGCTGTCCAGGGGCAGGAAGAAATTACCCGCGGGCAAGGTGTTGATGTACTTGACGCGCACCACCTTGCCTTTCTGGGCCACTATGAGCGGCCCGCCGAATTTCGGGGTGTTGGCGGGGTTGGTCGTCAGGTCCACAAAACCCCGCAGTTTGGTGCCCAGCGGCATCTCGCTGTGCATGACCTGCGTGAACTGCTGGATGCCTATCGTATAGTAGTCGCAGTTCGGGCCGTAGGGCTGCGTCGGATCAGGCGTGGCAATGGGTATCTCGGGCAGTGGATCAATGAACTTCGTGAGTATCGGGCTTTGAGCGAAACCGTATGCACGGGCGGCATCGAAGCCGCCGCTGGAGGTGAACTGCCAAGGAATCAATGCCGTCAGCACCCAAGCCAGGGTGGTCACGGCCAGCCTCAACCGACTGTCTTTCAAAACACGGCGCATAGCCTCCTCCTTCGTGTGCCTGAACGATGCCCCGAGTGAGACATGTACGCAGAGGTCGTGGAACAGGCGTGCCCATAGGGGTTTTAGGTATTTTACCCTATTCACTAAATGTTTTGTTCCGTCAAGAAATGAATTTCAGACATATATTCCATGGTTAGCGAATCCTATTTGAACCAACACGCTCTCTACAACTGGCTGCGTGCATCTTCATAATACATAGCAGGCAGTTACGATTTGCAGCCATTTCCTCCTCACTACGAAACAATAGCAATAAAATTTCACGCAAACTTAACCATGCATCGCCATTGATTATTTTTCCATGCATTGGGGCTTAGGACCTGGTGCGGCCCCGCCTGCGACCTGGCCAAATGCCCCGTTGTGCCCTGGAAGCGAGGAGTTGCTATCCGCCGGGCGTCCGCGACTCCGGCTCGATTACCCGGCCTCTTCCCAGTCCGCTTGAGCCCTGCATGAACAGGGCTGCGAGCGTTCTCCGCAAAGCCCACGTCCGCGGCCCGCCCAAACGAAAAAGGCCCCGTCCAGTGAAGGACGGGGCCAGCAGGTTGATCCGATTGAGCTTTATGTTGTTTTCTGAGGGATGTCTTGGCCAATACCGTAGAGCGTATGGTTAACCCATGTTGCGTTGTGCCGTGGCTGCATAGGAGCCTCTGGCCTGTAGCGCTCTACTTCATGAAATGCTGTTCATCTTCTGTCTGGCCCAATGGTATCGCCTCCGTTGAGGTTGCACCAACAGTCGCCTGGACACGACTCACATATATGCCCGCAGGCAAAAGTTGTCCAGAGGGAATCACGGGCCGATCACAACGGCAATGTTTTTCCGTACTGCCGTCCTGCTCAGGTGGCGCAGGATTCACCGCAGTAATTCTTGACGAATTGACCGATCTGCGTGGAGAGGTGCACGCACTCCCTGCCCTCCAGGCAGTTTTTGGCGTCCTTGCGCTCGATGTAGGTGTCGAGCCTGTGGCCACTGCGGGAGATCTCCACCACCCAGGCGTTCTTGGCGGTGTCGTCCCTCACGGCGAGGGACAGGTTGTAGCGTTCGAATTCGGGGTAAAAGGCCTTGATCCTTTCGGCAAGGCTGCTCGCAGTCACGTTCATGCCGCACCTCCTGGAGAAGTTGCGGCCTATGTACCACGCCCCGCCGTTTATGGGCAAGAGCGCGGCACGCGCTACGGCGTCAGCGTCCCCACGCCCCCTGCACCAGGATGCGCAGGCCCGCCAGGGCCAGGGCCACGGCCAGGCTCTTCATGATCCAGGCCGAGTTGACGCGCCGCGAAAGGTGCGCGCCTATTTGCGCCCCGGCCAGCACGCCTATGGCCAGGTAGATGGTGCGGTGCGCGCCGTGGTGGAAGGCCCCGGCGAACACGTGGGTCAGGGTGCCCGCCAGGGACATGCAGGCCAGCACGAAGTGCGAGGTCGCGGTGGCCACATGCACCGGGAAGCCCAGCACGTAGACCATGGCCGGAACATGGATGATGCCCCCCCCGATGCCCAGCAGGCTGGAGAGGAAGCCCACGCCCACGCTGATGCGCAGGCCGGTCTTCATGTTGAAGCAATAGTTGTAGGCCTCGCCGTAGCTGTCCACGAAGCGCCTTTGCGCCGAGCCCTCGGGGCACGGCCCCTCGGCCCGGCTCTCCAGTTGGCGGCGCAGCAGCAGGTAGAGCGCCCCGGCGACCAGCAGCGCCCCGAACAGCACGTCGAAGGCCCTGCGCGGGAAAACATGGGTGGAGAGCGCCCCGAGCACCGCGCCGGGCGTGGCCGCCAGGGCGAAGCGCCAGCCCGAGGCGTAGTCTACCCGCTTCATCATGGCGTAGGCCTCCGTGCCGGATGCCGCGTTGGCGAAGACCACAGCCAGGGAGATGGCCGTGAGCAGGGACGGGTCGTCGTGGGGGAAGATCATCAGCAGCACGGGCATGAGGATGAAGCCGCCGCCCGCGCCTATGAGGGTGCCGAAGGCCCCCGTGCCCAGGCCCAGGGCGATGAAGCCGAGGGCAGCCAGCAGGTCATGCTCCAGCATCGCCGCCCCCCTCGGGGTTTGAGGGCAGGCCTTCCGGCTGAGCCGGAGCGGGAGCCGGGACCGGCCTCCTGGCCCAGACGTTGACCTGCACGTCCATGGCCGGGCCGCCCCCGCCGCTGACGTAGGGTTCGCTCCCGGGCCAGACGTTCTCCAGGTAGTACCTGAACCCGGCCTCGGCCAGCAGGGCCAGCACGGCGTGCAGGTTCTGGGGCAGATGCCGCCAGCAGTGGCATTCCACGAAGGCGAAGCCCACCTTGCCGAGCTGCCCCGCGCAATCCGCCAGCACCTCGGCCTCGGCGCCCTCGATGTCCATCTTCAGGAAATCGATCCGCCCCAGGCGCTCCAGCACGCCGCGCAACCGCACGGACTCAACCCTCTGCCCTTGCCCGAGCCCGTGAACGGAGCCGCCTTCCGCGCCTTCGGGCACGAAGTTCACGCCGTCGCCGCGCACCCACACCGCTTTGCGGACCACGGGCAGGTGGGCCAGGCCGTTGGCCGCCAGGTTGCGCTCCAGGTAGCCCGCGATGCGCGGGTCGGCCTCGAAGAGCAGCAGCTTGGCCTCCGGGTGCCGCGCGGCCAGGTGCAGGGCGCTCACGCCGATGTTGGCCCCGCAATCGATGATGACCGGGTCGCGCCGCGAACAGGGGAAATCATAGATGCCCTGCACCACGATCTCCTTGAGCTGGTAGAGGCAGCTCAGGGCGTCGGGGGTCTCCAGGGTCCAGTCCATGTAGCGGATGCGCGCGGGCTTGCCCCGGGGGTGATCCTTGTAGGCGTCGTAGAGGCGCTCAAGTTCGGCGCGGTGTGTGGAGGTCATCATGAGCTCCGCTGTGCATATGCGGTTGCCGCGGGCTCCCGGATGGAGGACCGGCATACGTCCAGGTACGTCATGGCCCCCGTCCGCGTCCAGCCGCTTGTTCCGGCCGCATGTTCCACCAGGCGGGAGCGCAAAAAAAAGCGGCCCCGGACCGTGAGGTCCGGGGCCGTCTTCATATATCTCGGAGCGGGTCATCGCCGGCGGGCGTCCCCGCGGGCCGCTCCGGCGCTATTCGTTGCCGGCGGCGTGCAGGCGGGCCAGCTCCTGGGCGCGGCCCTTGGCCACAACGGCGCGGTAGGTGCTCACGTCGATGAGCTGCAGGGCCTGGTTGGGGCAAGCCTCCACGCAGGCGCAGACTTCCTTGCCGTTGCCAGCGCGCCATGCTTCGCACAGGTCGCACTTCTTGGCGGAGCCGCGGTTGGTCTTGTTGGAGCCGGGCACTTCGCCCTCGACGCCCACTTCGATGGCGCCGAAGGGGCAGGCCATCACGCACATCTTGCAGCCCACGCACAAGGACTCGCTGATGCGGACCATGCCGTCTTCCTGGCGGATGGCGCCGAAGGGGCAGGCGTGGGCGCAGGGGGCGTCCTCGCACTGGCGGCACTGAAGGGGGTACTTGTACTTGTCCACCTTCACCACCTTGATGCGGGAGATGACGGGGATACCCTTCTTGCGGGCTTCCTTGGCGGGCATATTGATGTGCGCGCTGACGCAGGCGCTTTCACATTTCTTGCACCCGATGCATTTGTCGGGGTTGGCGAATACGACTGAATTCTCGGATTGCTTTGCCATGGCTATGCTTCCTGGTTTGAGCGTTCGACCTCAATGCTTTTGACAAAGAGTTCACGCCCTGTTTCGAGCGTGACGAAGGAGTTCGTACAATCGGGGCATCTCAGGAGCCTTCCGGCCTTGCGTGCCGTCCCCCCGCAGGAGGTGCACCTGCCGGTGGCGGGCTTCCTCTCGACCACCATACGCGCGCCGTGCGCCAGGGTCCCTTCGGAGAGCATCTCGAAACACGAGCGAAGGGTTTCCTCCTCGACGCAGGCCAGCTCGCCGATGCACATGTCCACCTGGACGATCCGTCCGCCCTGCCCTTTCCTGGCCGTATCTTCGGCTATGGCGATGATGCTCGAGGCCAGGGAAGATTCATGCATTGCTTCGGTCTCCAGGTATCCCACGCTCGGCGTGGCTGCTCTTGAGAAAGCTTTTAACGGACGCGGCCGGGCAAGACTGTCAGCCGCGCGACAAAAGCCATTATTTTCACATTACCTGTGGGAATGATTGTTCCCTGCCCTGCCCCGCCGCAGGCCCGCGCGCTCGGAACACCCACAAAAGTCATGCTATCTCGAGCTGTTGCTGACTGGCTCCCGCCCTCGCCGGACCCAGGTCTCCGTGCGGAAAAGCCGCACAAAACTTCACCCGTCTTTTCCCCAATGAAAAAGCCGCCCCGAAGGGCGGCTTTCGTTGTCTGCTGCGGGGTGCCCGCGCTCAGCGCTCGGTGCAGCTGATGCAGGGGTCGATGCTGTTGACGATGAGCGGGATGTCCGCCACCTGACAGCCCGTCATCATGGTCTGCAGGGCCTCCCAGTTCATGTAGGTGGGCACGCGCCACTTCAGGCGGTGGGGGGTGTCGCTGCCGTCGGAGCGCAGGTAGTAGAACAGCTCGCCGCGCGGGGCCTCGGAGCGCGCCACGGCCTCGCCCTCGGGGATCTCCACGAACTGCTCCAGCTCGATGGGGCCTTCGGGCATCCGCTCCAGGCTCTGCTCGATGAGGCTCACGGAGTCCACGGCCTCGCGCAGGCGCACCAGCGCGCGGGAGTGCACGTCGCCCTTGGTGTCCCACTGCACGTCGAAGTCCAGTTCCTTGTAGGTGCAGTAGGGGGTCTTCTTGCGCACGTCGTAGGCGATCCCGGAAGCCCGGGCCACCGGGCCGACCACGCCGTAGCGGCGGGCGTCGGCCTCGGGCAGCACGCCGATGCCGGTGGTGCGCTTCAGGATCAGGGGGTCGGTGGTGTAGATGCCGTAGATTTCCTCAAGGTGGGGCTTGAGCTCGTCCAGCTTGCCCCGGATGAAGGCGTTCATCTCAGCGTCGATGTCGTAGCGCACGCCGCCGATGGTGCAGGCGCCCAGGTTCATGCGGTTGCCGTACACGCCTTCCTTCACGTCCTGCATGATCTCGCGCACTTCCATGGCGTGCATGAACAGCGAGTCGAAACCGATCAGGTGGGCCATGATGCCCACGTTGAACAGGTGGGAGGCGATGCGCTTCACCTCGTCGGCGATGACGCGCAGGTACTGGGCGCGCTCGGGCACCATGATCCCGGCCAGGTTCTCCACGGCCATGCAGTAGGTGGAGGGGTGGCTGTTGGAGCACAGCGAGCAGACGCGCTCGGTGAGCACCACGTTCTGCAGGTAGTTGCGCTGCATGGCCAGGGACTCCATGCCCCGGTGCACGTGTCCGGCCGAGAGGCCCAGCGACTCGACGGTTTCGCCCTTGACCTTGATGTCGAAGTACATGGGCTCTTCCAGGGCCACGTGCAGCGGCCCGATGGGCAATGTATATGTGCCGGACATTATTGAGCTCCTTTGGCCCAGTCGGGCATCTCGGTGCCTGCGTAGACCTTTTCCCAGAGGGTCTTGGTGCAGGCGCCGTTCATCATGGTGGAGAGCGGGACCAGCCGGTCCAGCGCGCCCTCCTCCACGTTGGCATCCAGGAAGAGGCGCACCGGGTTGGGGTGCCCGGTGACCTTGATGTCGTAGAGCTCCATGAACTCGCGCTCGTGCCAGTCGGCGTTCTGGAACCAGCGGGTGATGGAGGGGATGGAGTCCTCGTCGGTGGGCAGAGAGGCCGTCACCGTGACCACGGTGCCGTCCAGGTCGAAGTGGTAGGCGATCTCGCGGCCCGGGTAGTTGGCGTACTTGTCCACCCTGTAGGCCGTGATGACCATCAGGCGCGCACTCACTCCCGCCAGGGCGGCGGCGGCGCGGGCCAGGGCCTCGTTGTCGGCCAGGCGCACCCAGCCGAAGGAGTTTCCGTTCAGGTCCTTGTTCCAATAGACGCTGTCGGGCCCGAGAGCCTTGTTCAGGGCGCTCTCCAGGGCCTGCTTGGCGATTTCGTTCATCTTGCTTCCTCCACCCGGATCACCTTCCGCGAGGCGGCGTGGTTGGCCAGGGTTTCGCGCTTGCATTTGGGGCAGAGCATGAAGCGCTCGGGGTAGCGGGCGCCCAGCTTCTCCACGATGGCGGCGGGCCGGGGCTGGATGGTGGCCCCGCACTCGGCGCACTGGCCCAGTTTCACGAACTTGGTCTCCGCGAAGGAGTACATGTCCTCGCCCTTGTGGGAGAGGTGCCAGTCGTTGGTCATGCGCAGGGCCTTGGTGGGGCAGTAGTGGGCGCAGAGGCCGCAGTAGGTGCAGCTGTTGTGCCACACGCGGAACTCCATGCCCGAGCCGTCCTCGGCGGCGCGGAACTGGATGGCCCCGGCCGCGCAGACGTGGCGGCAGATGCCGCAGAGGATGCACTGGTTCTCGTCCAGCTCCGCGCGGCCCCGGAAGCGGGCCGGGGTGTAGGTGGGCGCGAAGGGGAAGGGGTCCGTGCTGGGGCCTTGCCGCAGGTTGCGGACGAGTACTTTCAGGAACGGGAGCATGTGCCCTCCTCCAGGCGCTTGCGCCAGATTTCGAGGGCCAGGGCCACGCCCTCGATGATGGCGTGGGGGCGGGGCGGGCAGCCGGGCACAACCACGTCGATGGGGATGTACTGGTCGATGGGGGAGTTGACGGTGTAGCTGTCGCGGTACACGCCGCCCGAGATGGGGCAGGCCCCGCAGGCCAGGGTGACCTTGGGGTGCGGGATCTCGTCGTACACGCGCAGCACCTTGTCGCGCACGCGGGAGGTCAGCGGGCCGGAGATGAGCACGATGTCCGCGTGGCGGGGGCTTCCGCAGTATTTGCAGCCCAGGCGCTCCACGTCGTAGCGCGGGATCAGGGCGACAGTGGCCAGCTCCACGTCGCAGCCGTTGCACGAGCCGGCGTTGAGCCGGTAGAGCCAGGGCGAGCGGGGAGCGATCTTGTTTATGAACTTGCTCAGCATGTTATCCTCTCTCGTCTAGCGCAGTATGTAGGCAAGACCCAGGCTCGCGAGCGCCAGGGGCGAGGTGTATTTCACGAAGAAGGCGAAGCCCTGCTCCAGGCGCAGGCGGCCGGTGGAGGCCCTGAACACGGTCACGGCCACCAGCATCACCGCCAGGCACTTGAACAGGTGCCACACCAGGTTCACCAGCACGTTGCCGCCCAGCCCGTTGGGCATGAACAGCGCGACGACCAGCTCCACCACCACGACCAGCTTCACGGCGCTCATCAACTGGAACATGGCCAGCAGCGGGCCGGAGTACTCCAGCAGCGGCCCTTCGATCACCTCGGGCTCGGCCTCGGGGATGTCGAACAGGCCCGCGCCCATGGTGCCGGGGATGAAGAGCAGCATGGCGATGAAGGCGGGCAGCATGACCGGATCGAAGATCATGGGGCCGTGCTGCATCTGGTAGGCGATGATGTTGTCCAGGGCGAACATGCTGCCGCCCGTGCCGCCCACGCGCACCGCCACCGCCAGGAAGGAGGCGATCAGCGGCATCTCGTAGGCGAACATCACCACCATCTCGCGGGAGAAGCCCAGCGCGCCGTAGGGCGAGCTGGAGGCCGAGCCCGCGATCATCAGGGCCATGGCCGGCAGGGGCAGCAGGTACAGGAGCACCAGCAGGTCCTTCATGCCGGTGACGCCGTTCCAGACGCCGCCGATGGGCATGACCGCCGCGGTGAGCAGCACGCCCGAGAGGCCCAGCACCGGGGCCAGCTTGAAGGCCAGCTCGTTGGCGGTGTGGGGGATGAGGGTTTCCTTGATGGTCAGCTTGAGCACGTCCAGCGCGGGCTGGTACAGCGGCGGGCCGACCCGGCGCTGCAGCCGCGCCACGGCCTTGCGGTCGACGCCTTTGAGCATCAGCCCCGCGGCCAGCGCGAACAGGCCGCCCGGGAAGATGAGCATGGCGAATGTGGCTTCGAAGAAACTAGTCATGGCCTCCTCCAACGCGCTTGGGAGTGAAATAACCCCGACTCATGCGCGCCAAGAGCTCAAGGGGCGCGGCGTACAGGTTGGACGCCGCCACGTTGGTCTGCTGGGTCGTCACGCTGGTCTCGCCGCAGAGGTGGATGGCGGTGCGGCGCACAGTGCGTGTGGCGTACCGGGCGATCATCCACACCGAGCCGCCGGACAGGGCGATCATGAAGCTCAGCAGGGTCATGTCGGAGGCGCCGGGGCCGGAGAGGATGCCGGAGAGGCCCACGTCCAGGGGCGCGATGCCGAGGCTCTGCTGAATGGAAGCGATGGGGATCAGGGCGATGCCGGGGAACACACCCGTGAGGATGCACAGCCCGGCAAGCGCCATTATGGGAGCACGCATCGCCAGCCCCACTTCATGTGCATGCGCGGCCTTGGGCGAGAGCTGTCCGAAGAAGGCCGAATGCATGAACTTGAGGAAGTAGGCCAAGGTGATGACACTCGAGAGAATGGCGATGATGGCCAGAGTCATCTCGCCCTGATCGATAAGTGCGTAGTAGATGGTCAGCTTGGAGGTGAAGCCGTTGAACGGGGGCATGCCCGCCACCGAGAACAGCGCCACCGCGAAGCACATCAGCGTCATGGGCGTCTTGCGCCCGATGCCGCCGAGCTCCTCCAGGCTGTGGGCGTGCGTGGCGTACATCAGCGCGCCGGCGCAGAGGAACGCCAGGTTCTTGAACAGCATGTGGTTGAAGAAGTGCAGCATGCCGCCGGTGACGCCAAGCGGCGTGCCGATGCAGATGGCCAGCACGATGTAGCCCAGCTGGCTGACCGTGGAGTAGATGAGCATCTCCTTGATGCCGGTCTGCAGGAGGGCCTGAATGGCCGCGTAGATGATGGTGATGCCGCCGATCCACGCGCCCACGTACATGGCGGTGTCCAGCGCGGCCGCGCCGTCCACGTTCACCCCTCCGGCCAGGCCCCAGCGCAGGAAGAGCAGCCCGAAGGGCGCGCTCTTCAGCAGCATGGAGGAGATGTAGCCGGAAACAGGGGTGGGCGCGGTGGGCGGGTGCATCTGCCAGTCGATGCGGATGGGCAGCATGGCCGCCTTCATCAGCATGCCCAGGCCGATCAGGCACACGCCCGCCATCCAGGCGGCGGGCGGCAGGGTTTTGAGCGCCAGGGCCACCTGCTCGAAGCCGTAGCCGCCAGCGGCCCGGCCGACCAGCAGCACGCCCAGGAACAGGAAGGAGGCTCCGGCCACGTTGAACAGGAAGTACTTGGTGCCTTCCTTGAGCGCGGCGGGGCTTTCCTCATGGATGATGGCCAGGAACAGCGGCCAGGAGCTCATGATCTCCCAGAAGCAGAAGAAGGCCAGGAAGCCGGTGGCGGTGCCCATGCCCACCAGGCCCGCGATCATGGTCAGGAACACGGCGTAGAAGCGCCACTGCGTGTGGCTGTGGGTCATGTAGCCGGTGGAGTAGTACATGTTGCACGCGCCGGTGAGCAGCACCAGCAGCGCGAAGGCGAACTGCAGGCTGCCCCACCCGCCGGACTGGGCCAGCAGCACGATCACAGCCAGCACCAAGCTCGCCGTGGCGGCCAGGCCCGCGCGCTTCATGTCGGCGCGCAGCACGATGGCGGCCACCGCGCCCAGCAGGGGCAGGATCACGGGCAGCGCCCAGGTGACGGTGAGGTCGGGCAGCGCGGCGTGGGCCCCGGGGAACAGGGCGTCGGCCGCCGGGGTCACCAGGGAGAGCCAGGTCTGGGGGAAGAGGCCGCCCAGCACGGTGACGGCGGCCAGCACGCCCACGCCCAGGCGCATGGTCATGGGGGTCTCGGGCACCCACACGCCGGTGTAGGGGGTGAAGAACAGCACCTTGATCAGGCGGCCGTAGTACACGCAGCCCACCAGGCTGCCCGCCAGGACCAGCACGGCGATCCAGGCGCTGCCTGCCTCCAGGGCCGCGTGCAGCATCAGGAACTTGCTGTAGAAACCGTTGAACGGAGGCAGGCCCATGATGGCCACCAGGCCCAGGGCCATGCAGGCGCCGGTGAAAGGCATGGCCCGGCCGATGCCCGCCAGGGCGTCGATGCGCTGGGTGCCGGCGCGCATGATGAGGCCGCCGGCGGCGAGGAAGAGGAGGTCCTTCATCACGGCGTGGTTCACCACGTGGCCGAGCGCGCCCGTGGTGGCGGCCCAGGTTCCCAGCGAGAGCACCAGGGCGATCTCGCCGATCTGGGCCAGGGTGGAGTAGGCCAGCATCCGTTTGATGTCGGACTGGATCAGGGCCATGACCTCGCCCAGCACGAAGGTGCAGGCGGCCAGCAGGGTCAGCAGGAAGGGCAGGCCGTAGGCCGAGGTGCCCGCCAGGGAGCCCTGGAAGAGCATCGGCAGCACCAGGGCCATGCCGAACACGCCCGCCTTGGTCAGCAGGCCGGAGAGGGGCGCGGAGATGGAGGAAGGAGCGACGGGGTGGGCGACCGGCAGCCAGGAGTGCAGCGGGAACAGACCGGCCTTGACCGCGAAGCCGCCCAGGAGCAGCAGCGCGACGCCCGCGACAGCGGCGGGGCCCATGGCCTGCGCGGTCTGCGCGGCGTCCATGAGCGCGCCGTGGGGCGCGGCGGAGACCAG
>JBKICO010000420.1:0-8316 GCA_046567065.1 Acidobacteriota bacterium | reverse complement strand
AGGTGAGCTGCGCGGCGGTGGGCGTCTTGCCGGACTGCACGTCCTGCAGCGTGGAATCCCAGATGGTGATCTGCTGCTCCAGGGTGAGCACCGGGCCGGAGGTGGAGGGCGAACCCGTCTGGGCGAGGCTGCCCGTTGCCGGGAGGAGCACGGCGGCCACGAGAAACGCGGCGGCCTGGAGCATCGCGGAGGTGGTGGAGCGGCGTGTGGTGTTCATAACGCTTTTATGCAGCTTTCCCACCTTCTGGGCAAGCTCTTCAGGCCCGCTTTCTGATCCAGATCAGGCTGGCCTGGCGGCCCAGGTTCTTCTCCCGCCGGTAGGAGAAGAACAGCGGCAGGTCGAAGGTGCACAGGTCCAGCCCGAAGATGCGCTCGGGGAGCAGGCCCGCATCATCGAGTTGCGCGGCGGCCAGCCGCCAGAGGTTCACCCGGCTGCTGGCCGGGTCGTGGAAGGGGCGGAAGCGCTCGCCGAACTCCATCTCGAAGTTGGTGAACTCCGAGGCCCCGGGGCCAAGGCTCGGGCCGCGTACGGCCAGCAGCTCCTGCGGGCGCAGGCCGTAGCGTTCGCAGAAGGCCTTCACCCCCGCCTGGGGGAACTCCAGCACGTTGCCGCGCCAGCCCACGTGCAGCCCGGCCACGTATTTGCCGCTCTCGTGCGCCAGCAGGATGGGCTGGCAGTCCGCCGTCTTGACCACCAGAGCTCGCCCGGGCTGGTCCGTGGCCTGGCCGTCGGCCACCACGGCCGAGGGCTCGCCCAAGGGGGACTCGGGCGCGTCGAAGGCCATGTCCACGCCGTGCACCTGCTTGAGCGAATGCCAGGTGTCGAAGCCCAGGGCCTCGCCCAGGGCCTCGCGCGCGGCGTCCACCTCTTCGGGGTCGTCGCCCACGGCGTGGGAGATGTTGCCGGTGAGCGCCGTGGTGAAGGCCACGCCCACCTGGGGCAGGCCGGGGAAGGCGAAGGGGATCGTGGTGTGGATTATGGGATGGGCCATATAATTTCCTTTTCGGTGACCACGGCGTGCACGGGCCTGTCCCAGGGGTCGAGAGGCAGGGCCTCCACCACCTGGAAGGCGTGGGCCAGCCCGGCCAGGAAGGTGTGCTCGAACCCTGGGGAGGCCAGCAGCCGGTCGTAGTAGCCCTGGCCGAAACCCAGCCTGCCGCCGCGCAGGTCGAAGGCCACGGCCGGGATCAAGGCGGCGGCGGGGCGGACGCACTCCAGGGCCGGGCAGCGCGCCGGGTCCGGCTCGAGGATGCCGTAAGCCCCGGGCGAAAGTTCCGAGAGGCAGGTCAGGCAGGCCACGTCCAGCACCCCGGCCTCGCCGGGGCGGCAGCGCGGGGCCAGCACGCGCACGCCGCGCGCCAGCAGGGCCTCGATCACGGGGCGTGTGGCCACCTCCCCGCCGAAGTCGAGGTACACCAACACCTCGCGGGCCTCGCGCCAGCGCGGCAGCGTATCCAGCAGGGCTCCGGCGCGCCTCCCGGCGTCCAGCACGGCCTCGGAGGCCAGAGCCCGGCGGCGGGCCAGCATGGCCGCGCGCAGGGCGGGCTTGTCCCCGGCCTGGAGGGGTTTGTGGGCGTTCGCGTTGTCGGGCATGTCGAACCATGCTAGCATGAAACCCGGCGGGAGCAAAGAATCCTCCGCCGGAGCAACACCCATGAGCGCACACGACCTCTACTGGATAGCCGTCGGCGACATCCACGGCCACACCGGCCCCCTGGCCTCCATACCGGAACTGCCCGGCGCTGCCGGGGTGATCGTCACGGGCGACATGACCATACGCGGCGGCGTGCCCGAGGCCAGCGCCGTGCTGGACGCGGTGGCCGCCATCAACCCGCGCGTGCTGGCCCAGATCGGCAACATGGACAAGCCTCCGGTGCAGACCTGGCTGGACGGGCGCGGCCAGGGCATCCACGCCCGCGCCGTGGAGCTGGCCCCGGGCGCGGGAGTCATGGGGGTGGGCTGGTCCCCTCCGACGCCCTTCGGCACTCCCGCCGAGGCCCCGGAGGCCCAGATCGCTCAGTGGCTGGTGGAGGCCTACGAGCAGGCCAGGGGCTTTGAGCACCTGGCGCTCATCTCCCACACGCCGCCCTACGGCACCCTGGCGGACGTGCTCGGCAACGGCGCGCACGTTGGCTCCCCGGCGGTGCGCGAGTTCATCGAGCGGGTGCAGCCCGAGGTCTGCGTCACGGGCCACATCCACGAGGCCCGCTGCACGGACCGCCTGGGCCGCACCGTGATCGTCAACCCCGGCGAACTGGCCGCCGGGGGCTACGTGCTGCTGCGCCTGGGGCCTGACGGGCTGGAGGCGGAACTGAAAACCATAGCCGGGGGGCGTTCGTGATTCTTTATTCGTGGAACGTCAACGGCCTGCGGGCCGTATCGGGCAAGGGCTTCGCCGACTGGCTGGAGGCCAGCCGCGCGGACGCAGTGGGCGTGCAGGAGACCAAGATCCAGGCCGGGCACGAAGCCGATTTCGCCACGGTGGCCGGGTACCAGGGCGTGTTCTCCTCCTGCACCACGCGCAAGGGCTACTCCGGGGTGGGCGTGTTCCACCGGGGCGGGCACCTGGCCGTCAACGCCGAGCTGCCGGACCCGCTGTTCAACGCCGAAGGTCGGCTCTTGCACCTGGAATACCCGGATTTCCACTTCCTCAACGTCTACTTCCCCAACGGGCAGAACGGCGCGGGCCGCCTGGAGTTCAAGCTGGGCTACTACGAGGCCTTCCTGGCCCACGCCCAGGCCCTGCGCGCCAGCAAGCCCATCGTGGCCTGCGGGGACTTCAACACCGCCCACACCGAGCTGGACCTCAAGAACGCCAAGTCCAACGAGAAGACCTCCGGCTTCCTCCCCGAGGAGCGCGCCTGGCTGGACCGCTTCATCGCGGCGGGCTACGTGGACACCTTCCGCATGTTCGAGCAAGGCGGCGGCCACTACACCTGGTGGGATTACCGCTTCCAGGCCCGCAGCCGCAACGTGGGCTGGCGCATCGACTACTTCTTCGTCTCCGAGGAGCTGCGCCCCCTGGTGAAGCGGGCCTGGATCGAGGACGGGGTCATGGGCTCGGACCACTGCCCCGTGGGCCTGGAGCTCGACGTCTAGCGTTGCGCCCGCGAAATACGGGCACACGGACTCAATACGTAGCCTCCTGAAACCATTGTTTTAATTTTGAAATACATATTCATGTTTTTCAACATCGCGGCTCTAGGCACGGTGCTTGCTTCACGCCATGCGGAGTATTCGCATGTCAGTGGAAAAAACCCAGGCGCCCCACGCACCCTTCCAGCCCAGGCTGCAGCCCAGGCCCGTGGCGGTGCGCGGCTTCGCCCAGGCCCTTGAGCAGAGCCTCGCGCAAGCCGGGCCGCCCCCCCAGGTAACCGGATACGGGGCTCAGGCCGTCCCTCCGCCAGCGCCCCTGCTGCTCCACTCCCCCTTGCCCAGCCACCTGCCCGGCAGCGCTTCCCCCGCCGCCCAGCCGGAACAGGCCGCAGCCACCGTGTCCCACCCCGCGTCCTCCACTGTCACCACGCGCATTCGCGGCACCGAGGTGCGCTCCTTCATCGAACGCAAGCCCCCTGCCCCGCAATGCGCTGCCCCGGCCCAGTTCAGCGAGGCCGACGAAGCGGCCCTCTCGGCCTGGAACGCCTCCCAGCGGGTGAAGCCCCGCGCCCAGCGCCAACCACAGGACCGCCCCCTGCCCACGGGCGTCAAGGAGCCGTCACTTTCTGATCTGCCCTCCCAGGTGGCCCGGGCCGTGAGCGCCAGCCCCGAGAGCCTGGCCGAGGCCGCCACCGCCCAGCTCGGCAAACGCTACGCCGTGGGCGGCGAGAGCCCCAAGCGCGGCTTCGACTGCTCTGGCCTTACCAGCTACGTCTACGGCCAGGGCGGCGTGGAGCTGCCCCGCAGCTCCCGCGAGCAGTTCCGCCAGGGCCAGCCTGTTAACCGGGAGGACCTGCGCAAGGGCGACCTGGTGTTCTTCGGGAAAAAAGGCGTGCACCACGTGGGCATCTATCTCGAGGACGGCCGCTTCATCCATTCGGCCTCTTCTGGCAAGAGCGTCAGGGTGAGCTCCCTGGACGAGCCCGTCTGGAAGAGCCAGTACGCGGGCGCGCGCCGCATGCTAAACATCTAACCGCTAGACTTAAGCCTTTTAGACTGAACCGGTGAGTATTAAATGCAATAAGATGCCGAAAAGCTCTTTATATATTTATTGACATTAAAAACTTGACATACCTCATTAACCTAATATCTTGGCGAGGTCACAGTGAGCCCTATCAAACTATATTTACACGTGTGGACAACAAATATAGCGGCCCAAGACCAATGCTACTGAAAGTTGAACACATGATACCCGCAGTTTAATGCACATGCATTATTTTCATATATTGGAGACGCCATGGCCACTGCCAGACTCGCCTCGTACCGCCTAATATACCTCTCATTCTTCACTTTCCTCTTCCTGTTATCGATTCCTGGAAAAGCATTTCCAGAGGAATCACCGTTAAGCATATCCACAATCAACTCGCAGACAGACGCAGACATCCTACGATTTATCCCATCAATTACTGTTGGGACACACATCAAAGCAACACCACTCTACTCACCATCGCCAGGGTCGATACTTAATCTTCAATCAAATACCGGAACTGACATCACTATTTTTGCTGAAATCGATGCTACAGGCTTACCAACCAAAATCACTTCCGCGAAATATAAGTTTCCAACCGGTGGATCAACAAAACTCGCACCATTAATGACTGTCTATTATGATGCAAATGGAGTTCCTATACAGTTTGACGTCGAAGAGGTAGGAGTACTCACACTCTCATCCTCACGCTCCACTGGTGCAACGGCAACAGTTTCCAGCACTGGCAGCGCGATCAATCAGCTTGGCATATACCTTAGTGGCAAGCTCCCGATGATCTGGTCGGGCCTGGAAGAACAATTCAGTCGCTGCCCGAACGTCTGGTCTTTCCTCAAACAACCTCCGCAAAAACCTACGGTTATGAAATATGGACAACTAACTCTAGACTCCGGCACACCATTCATCGGTGGAAGCACGTTCCTCGAATACAATATTGGCCCAGCAAATCCGTCGCAGACAACAGCCATTGCTACAGAACCGACCTACTATTACGGCCGCTACACATCAAACAACACCTACACCGCTCTCGTGTCTGACCGCCTGACTGAAGCAGAATACAACCAAACATGTGGGAAGAATTACCGATCTATAGTTGCCGCAACTCAATGCTTTGTAGACCTGACCGACCCAGCCAACTACTTCAAGAGCATCAGAAATAGCGTGGTATCTCAACTCGTAATGGACAAGGAAACATCTGATGCCTTTCTTTTTATTGTAGAAACTATTATAGAGGGTGCCAAGCGTGCAAACCTGATGCGCGCAGGCATAAACGGCATCGCTGACTACGACACGCAGCTTATTGACAACATGTGCAAAGACGCTTTTAAAAAGTACAACACCGTTGATTCGCGTGTTTCTGTGTCAGCTTATAACGGTTTTACAGGACATGTGGACTCCAAAACTTTCAACATATACACAGAGGCATTTCTCCCATCACTAAGCATTTCGTACGACACTTGCCAGAATTTCAGCACAACAGGGTATGATGACGGAACAACTGTCAACATCGACATGGGAAAAAACTCTGGAACATTTGTATTTAACTATGACACATACTCAATTCCAGACAGAATTAAATTAAAGCACGGCAGCAAGCTTCTATTTGACACTGGATGTGTTGGCAGTTACGGCTCAACAAACATAACAATGAGCGTAGCTGAAAGTAGTTCTCGCTTTATAACTGTCACGGCAGAACCAAACTGCAACGGAACGACGGGAACAGCCTGGAGCTTCTCGATCGGTTGTCCATCTACATCTTCCGCTCCAAATGTCACAATTTCATCCACATCTCCATCCTCTGACGCCAATACAATTGAAGAAGCTCTGGTCAGACTCAGGCGCGGACGCCCGTGATCATACAATTATACCTTCGATGGTGTTAACTTGCCAGAGCGCTCAACAATCGATAGATATTACCATAGTCAGAACCAACCGCACGCCGCTATTTATCCGAGGACCGCACCTGAATCTTATCCTAAGCAACCGGACAGTTCATTTCAAATTCGTCTATTAGAGGTTCTGCGCTATCGTCCATTTATGTACTATACCAAACAGAGCATTGACCGCCCTTGCGTTCTCGCCTGCACCCACTTGCTCAGCGCCCATTGATAACGTATAATTTTTAAATGCTCGGATACGACGTCGTCATCATCGGCGCTGGGGCCTCCGGCCTGTTCTGCGCCCTCACCGCAGCCCGCAAGGGCCTGTCCGTGGCCGTCATCGACCACAACAACCAATCCGGGAAGAAGCTCAAGGTCACCGGCGGCGGCCGCTGCAACTTCGGCAACACCCGGGTGGGCCCTGAGAACTTCATCAGCGAGAACCCGCGCTTCTGCGTCTCCGCCATCAGCCGCTTCGGTCCCCTGGCCTTCAAGGAATTCCTGGAGGAGCACGGCCTGCACTCCGTGGAGGAGAACCACGGCCAGATGTTCTGCCGTGAGGGCGCGGTGGCCGTGGCCGACCTGCTGGAGAGGCTCTGCCGCCAGTCCGGCGTGAGCTTCTTCATGGGTGTGCGCATCAAGAACATCGAACACAACGGCGATTTCCGCGTCGCGCACCCGGGCGGCACCATCCCCGGCAAGAAGCTGGTGGTGGCGGCTGGCGGCCTGGCTTGGCCGCAGGTGGGCTCCTCCTGCTTCGGCTACGGCGTGGCCGAGAATTTCGGGCTCCAGCTCGTGGAGCCGCGCCCCGCGCTCACGCCCCTGACCATGGGCTCCAACTGGGCGCTCTCCTCGCTGTCGGGCCTCTCCCTGCCGGTGCGGGTGAGCTGCGGTGGCCAGTGCTTCGAGGAGGCCATGCTGTTCACGCACAAGGGGCTCTCCGGCCCGGCCATCCTCCAGATTTCCAACTACTGGCAGCCCGGCAAGCCCATCCATGTCGACCTCTCGCCGGGCAGGCCCGTGGATGAGGCCCTTGCCGAGGCGCGCACCACCAAGTCCCAGGTGAAGACGGTGGTCGCGCGGCTGCTGCCCTCCCGGCTGGCGGCCGCCGTGGTGCCGCCGGAGCTCTCGGCCAAGCCCGTGGCCCAGCTGCGCAAGGAGGAGGCGGCCATGCTCGCCAGGCGCATCGGCAACTGGGAGGTGATCCCCAAGGAGCTGGACGGCTACAAGAAGGCCGAAGTGACCGGCGGCGGCGTGGACACCAAGGGGCTCTCCTCCAAGACCATGGAGAGCCTCTCCTGCCCGGGGCTCTTCTTCATCGGCGAAATCGTGGACGTCACCGGCCACCTGGGCGGCTACAACCTGCACTGGGCCTGGGCCTCGGCCCATGCCGCCGGGCAGGCCCTGTAGCAGCGTGCCCCAAAATCCTCGCTGGCTGCGTCGCTGCAAAAAAGTCAAACCCTCACGTATGGCAACTACGCTTCGGCCTTGACTTTTTCTAGCTCCTTGCCAGCAAGCTTGTTGAACAGGCCGCGAAAATCGATCCCACGGCGGGCTGTCAGGCGGGCGAGACCCGCGATCCCGACGCAGGAGGGCGCATGGACGAATACCTCCCCCTCTCCCAACTCAATTATTTCCGCAACGAGATCGGGCTGGACGAATCCCGCCTTGCGGCCATACGCCCTTACGCCGCCATGCTTTCCGCCCACAGCGAGGCCGTGGGCTCCTATCTGGGCGCGCTCTACCGCCGGGTCATCCCCAAGCCGCAGCTGGAGCTGTTCCAGGAACATTTCGGCAGCCCGCTGGAGGATCTCTGGCAGAGCTGGTACGCCACCCTCTGGGACAGGCCCTGGGACGAGGCCTTCCTGGCCGAACTCTGGCGCCAGGGCGTCAACTCCGCGCGCCTGGGCATCGACCTGCAGTACGTGATGCTGGCCGAAGTCAAGGGCCGCCAGATATTCCTGCGGGCCATACGCGACGAGGTGGCCATGGAGGTGCGCGCCCCGGTGGTCCTGGCCGTGAACGACCTGCTGGACCTTTGCCTCATCGTGCGCTCCAAGGGCCACGTGTACCACCGCTCCAACGTGGACCAGTCCCTGATGCAGGGCATCTTCCACCAGACCCGCAACCCCCTCACCGTCATCGGCGGCATGGCCGCGCGCCTGGCCCGCAACGGTGACCAGTCCGTGCGCGAGAGCGCCAACGCCATCCTGGACGAGGCCCTGCGCCTGGAGCGCATGACCCGCGACATCTCCACGCTCAACGCCATCGGCCTGGCCGAGCCCTCCATCACC
>JBKICO010000419.1:1896-6733 GCA_046567065.1 Acidobacteriota bacterium | reverse complement strand
GCGGGCAGGGCCATGCCCACGGCCAGGCCCATGATGAGCATCACGAAGGCCAGCTCCAGGAGGGTGAACCCCGCCTGGCCCCCCGGGCGCGCCCGCTGGGGCGCGCCCGGGGTTTGGTGGCCGGTACTGCCGTGAGGCGCGTTGTGGCACATGGGGTCGGCCTGGGCTAGTTGATTTCCCAGCTCTTGATGTCCGAGTTGGGGCCTTCGCCGCCGGGCTGGGCGTCCGCACCGAGGCTGACGATCTCGAAGTCGTTGTGCTCGCCGGGGGAGATGTAGATGAACTCGTTGTTCCAGGGGTCCTTGGGCAGGGGGCCGTCCAGATAGCCGCGCTGCGGATAGTTCTGGGGCACGCGGCCCATGGTGGGCTTCTCCTTGAGGGCCTTCAGGCCCTGCTCGGTGGTGGGGTAGACCCCGTTGTCGAGCTTGTACTGCTTGATGGCCATGGAGAGGCTTTCGATCTGGGCCTTGGTCTTGACCACCTTGGCCTTGTCCGGCTGGTCGATGAAACGCGGCACCACCAGCCCGGCGAGGACGCCGAGGATGACGATGACGACCATCATTTCGATGAGCGTGAAGCCGGACTGGGAACGGCGCGATAGCGCCGCGATGCGTTTGCCGGTCGGATTGGAATGCATGGATACTCCTTTGGCGATTGGGGACTCAGCCTACGAGGCTGCTCATTTCGAAAATCGGAAGCATGACGGCCACCACCATGAAGGCCACCACCGCGCCCATGGCCAGGATCAGGGCGGGCTCCACCACGGAGCTCGCGGCCGTGACGCGGTTCTCCACCTCGGCCTCCAGCATGCGGGCCACGGTGAGGAGCATGGAGTCCAACTGGCCGCTCTGTTCGCCAGCCGACGCCAACTGGAGCACGATGGGCGAGAACACGCCCGTGGCCCGCATGGGCTCGGTGATGCCCGCGCCCTGCTGGGCCTTCTCGCGCACCGTGGCCATGGCCTCGGCGAATACGGTGTTGCCCGCCACTGCCGCGCCGATGTCCACGGCGTCCAGCAGCGTCACGCCCTGTTTAAGGCAGGTGCCCAGCGAGCGCGTCAGGCGGGCCATGGCCGCCTCGTGCACAATGGGGCCGATCACCGGCAGGTGGAGAATGATGCGGTCCAGCACGCGGCGCACCGCCGGTATGCGGACCACCCTCAGCATTGCCAGGAACAGCCCCGCCAGACCGCCGAGCATCAGCGGCCAGTAGGAGCGCATGAAATCCGTGACCGCGATCAGGATCACCGTGGGCACCGGCAGGTCCCGCTTGAGGTCCACGAAAATGCGCGTCACCTCGGGGATCACGTAGAGCAGCAGGATGGAGATGACCAACGCCCCGAAGACCAGGATGAAGCTCGGGTAGATCATGGCCGCCTGGAGCTTGCGCTTCAGGGCGTACTGCCGCTCCAGATACGTGGAGAGGTTGGACATGACGATCTGCAATGTGCCCGAGGATTCGCCCGCCCGGACCATGTGGATGTACGTGTCCGGGAATACTCGCGGATGCTCGGCCAGGGCCGCGGAAAGCTCCCAGCCCTCCTTCACGCGCTCCAGAATGTGGGAGAACACACGCTGCGCCGGTGCCGTCGGCATGTTTTCGATAAGGCCTGAAAGCGCCTTGTCCAGGGGCAGGCCCGCTTCCAGCAGCGTGGCCAGCACCTGCGTGGCCCCGGTGAGCTGCTGACGCGTCACGCCGGAGAAAAGCACGGGCATGCGCCACCCGGTGCGGGCCGGGGTCTTGTCCACCACGGCGTCGGCTTGGGCGGCGCGCAGGCTTTTGACGAAGAGCTTGCGCTGCAACAGCGCATGCCGGGCGGAGGCGGCGCTGTCCGCCGCGAGGATGCCCTTGCAGTTCTTGCCCAGGGCGTCGATGGCCACGTATTCGAATACTGGCATGGTGTCGCCGTCTTACGGTTTTTTCTTGAGGATTTCCTGCTGGCCCTGGCGCAGCAGGACCATGTGGTCGTCCTCGATGGAGAGCACCACCGCCTCGCCCAGGGCCTGGCCCACGGAGACGTTCTTGGGCGCCTTGGAGGACTTGTCCACCAGGAAGGCCATGCTCCACTGCGGGTCGGTGTGCACTGCCGTGCCGATGAGGTCGTAGGCCACGGAGGAGTCGGGCAGGGCGGCCTCTTCGCTGGGGGCCTCGGAAGCTTCCTTGCGGGCGGCGCTGAAGAGGTTGCGGCTGACGATGGCATCCACGTCGCCGCCGTTGGTAAGGCCGCCCTTTGCGGCGCCGGGGCCGCCCTGGCCGGCGGGCGCCTGAGTCTCGATGCCCGCCTTGCCCGAGGGAAGCGTGGGCGAAGTGAAGAGCCCCTTGGCCACGATCATGGCTGAGACGGCGCAAAGCAGCGCGGTGAGCGCGTAGCTCACGGCCTTGAGGGAGAACTCCGACATCACGGCCTCCTGCGGACGGGCCGCCCGGCTGACGCCCGGCGGGTCCTTACGGCCTGGCTCAACACGCGATTTTCAATGACGCCAAGCCGCCTCAATTGCAGAGACCCAGCTTCTTGGACTCGTCGTAGCGTTCGCACATGCCGAGCATGCAGGAGACGCTCAAGTCCTCGCAGCCCTTGTTCGGGTTGTTGGTGCGCATCAGCAGCAAACCACGGTTGTAGTACGCCTCGGCGAAATTGGACTTCAGGGACAGGGCCTGCGCGTAGTCCTGCAGGGCGCCTTGGATGTCGTTGAGCTGTTCGAGAATGATGGCCCGGTTGAAATAGAGGTCGGGGTCGCGTGGCGAGGCTTTCACGGCCATGTCGAGGGCTTTGCGCGCGTCCGGAAAGCGCTTGATGGTCCAGTAGATTTCCGCCTTGTTGGCCAGGGCCGGGGCGAAATCCACCTGGAGGGAGAGCAGCTTGTCGTAGTCCGCCAGGGCCCGGTCGAAGTCCTTCAGGCGCTGGTAGGCGATGGCCCTGTTGAACAAGGCCTCGAAGTTGCGGCCTTCGCTCATGCGCAGGGCCATGTTGAAGTCATTGAGGGCTTTTTCGTTCTGGCCCAGGCTGAGGTAGGCCAGCCCCCTGTTGTTGTAGGCCTTGAGCATGGAGCCGTCCAGGGAGAGGGCCTGGGTGAAGTATTCCACGGCTCGGTCTTCCTTGTTGAGCTTGTAGGCGGCGGTGCCCAGGTTGAACCAGGCCGTGGCCGAGCGGGAGTTCCTTTGCGTCACCTGCTCGAAGTCCTTGTAGGCCAGGTCGAACTGGCGAAGCTGGAAGTAGGCCTGCCCGCGCAACTGGTAGTCCGCCAAGGACTGCTGGGAGCCGCTCAGGTGCATGGTCATCTGCTGGACGATCTGCTCCGGGTCCTCCATGCGCATGGCGTCGGCCTCGCGGGTGGCCGGAGGGTTCTTGACCGTCTGGTTGCAGCCGCCCAGCAGCGTCAGGCCCATGAGGGCCAGCAGCAGGGGCCGCAGAAGACGTCGGGCGGCGGGGAGTTGAGCGGCTTCGGAGATGGCGGCCTTGCGGAGCGGGTGGTGTGTGGTGTGCAACACGTGGACCTTTTTTGATATGTTTTGTCTCACGGACGCTGCGATGTCAACGCGTGCTCTGCCCCAAGCATCTGGAATCAGGGGCCCGGCGTAAGGAAAAAGCCAGCTTCCGGACGGCCAACGTCGCGAGCGCCTGGTTCACATGGGGGCATAGCTCAGGGGCAGGTTCAGGAAGAAGGGCCACTGCGATCCGAGCGCCGTCTGTACCGGGGCGAAACCGATGGTGGGCGAGACCGTGGAGGTCGTCAGTCCGGGGGTCGTTGTGGTTGTGGTTGTGGTTGGCGTGGTTGGCAGGGTCGTGGCGTTGACGACGGCGTTGCCCGCCACCGCCTGCAGGCTGGCGGCCTTGGCGCGGTCGTTGGCGGCGTCGGTGTTCAAGCTGCTCTGGAGCCCGAGGTCGGTGGTGGTGGCGGCCATGTCCGTCTCGATGGCGGCGCGCAGGGTGTAGAGCCCGGCGTATTCGGGCGAAAGGCTGATGGCCTTGGTTGCCTGGGCCAACGCGGTCTGCAGAAGCTGCTGGTTGCCGGGGTTGGTGGGGGAGGCCGTGGTGCCGGTCTGAATCTTCCACTGGGCGTAGTAGGTCAGTGAGATGTTGCCCACGATGTCGGCGTTGCCCGGCGCGATGCCAAGCGCCTGGTTCAGGTCGTTCAGCGCGTTCTGGTAATTGAGGACCTGCAGCCAGTAGATGCCGCGCGACGTGAGTGCGAAGTCCGACCCGGGGGACTGGGCCACTGCCGCGTTGAGCTGCGACAGCGCCAGCGTGGAGCCGCCCTGACCCGCGTAGGCCAGCCCAAGCCCCGCCTGGCCCACCGCGTTCACGGCGTCCAGCGTGAGCGCCTGGGAGAAGGTGGCGTCCGCCGCGGTGTACTGGGCGGTGTGCAGGTTGGTGAGCCCCTGCTCCAGCCAGGATGGAAGGATCTTGCTTTTGTTGCCCTGCTGGAGCGCGGTGCAGGTGGCCAGCGGCAGGATGGTCTGGGCGATCATCTGGTTCTGCTGCTGCTGGGCTGCGTCCTCGGCGGCTTCCTTCTGGTCGAGGTTTTCGGACACGGGAAGCTTGATGGAGCTGCCGGAGGACCCGAACGCGGAAATGGTGCCGGAGGAACTGCCGCTCGTGGTCGTCCCGTTGGTCCCGGTGGTGGTCGTGCCGGTGGTGCTCAGGGAGGACTGGGACGTGGTGGTCCCGGTGGTGCCGGTTGTTCCGGTGGTGCCGGTGGTCGTGCCGTTGGTGCTGGTGGCCGTCGTCGTCCCCGGGACGAGGAACGAAGAGCCGAGGTTCAGGGAGGAGAAGAGCAACGGCGCGGCGGTTGAGTCGAAAAAGAAGTTGTTTGTGGTATTGCCCAGGGCGTCCTGC
>JBKICO010000419.1:0-1869 GCA_046567065.1 Acidobacteriota bacterium | reverse complement strand
AGTTGCGGTACAGCTCACCCGCGCGGCGCGCATCCGACCTGGCCTGGGAGTAGGAGCCCAGGTAGGACTCGGCTATCGCCCGCAGCAGGTATGCGTCCGGGCTCTCGTTGTTGCTCAGGCGCAGGGCCTTGTTGCTTGCGATGAGGGAGTTCGAGTACTGCCCGCTGTTCAGGCTGTCGCGCGCAATGACCAGCAGGGTGTTCACGTCGTTGGCGGCGATCACCGCGGAGGATGCATCCTGCGCTGAGGACGGAGCGGGAGCGGCAAGGCATAAACACAGCAGAATCGGCAAGGCGTATGCGCAAGCCCGGGCGATGCGGGCTTGGCGGTGACGGATGTCCGTGCGTTCGGGCATGGCGGACCTCATTGAAATCATGGTTGTCGGAAGCGTACCAAAGTTAAATCCGCGGCGGTGAATTGTCAATCTGGCTTCACCTCCGCCCGGAGCGCCTTGTCAGCCAGGGAGATAGTGTGTATCGCCCTGGCGTCGGAGCGCGTTTGTAAGTGGCTCTGCCCTATTTCTCCGGAAAAAACCAGCGCATGAACAAGAATTCATCCTCACCTATCGGCATTTTCGACTCCGGCGTGGGCGGCCTCACCGTGGCCCGCGCCGTCATGGAACGCCTGCCGCGCGAAAGCGTGCTCTATTTCGGAGACACCGCCCGCGTGCCCTATGGTGTGAAATCCCAGGACATCATTTCGCGCTACGCCGTGGAAATCGCCAAGTTTCTGCTTCAGAAGCGCGTGAAGATGCTGATCATCGCCTGCAACACCATGGCCGCAGTGGCCTACGACGCGGTCCGGGCCCTCTCCGGCGTGCCCGTGCTGGAGGTCATCGACGCGGGGGCGCGCACCGCCGTGGCCCACACCCGCAACCACCGCATCGGCATCATCGCCACACCCTCCACCACCTCCAGCGGCGCCTACCTGCAGGCCATCCAGCGCTACGAGCACGACGGCATGTTCATCACCACCCAGGCCTGCCCGCTGTTCGTGCCCCTGGCGGAGGAGGGCTGGACAGACCACCCCGTCACCCGGCTCACGGCCTTCGAGTACCTCACGCCGTTGCTGGCGCAGAACATCGACACGCTGGTCCTGGGTTGTACGCATTATCCGCTGCTCAAGCCCATGCTCCAGTCCGTGATGGGGCCGGGGGTGCAGCTTGTGGATTCGGCCGAGGCCATCTCCCTGCGCGCCGAGGCCCTGCTGCGGGAAATGGATATGGAGAACGTCTCGGGTGAACCGCCCAGCCACGTGTTCCACGTGACGGACGTGCCCCAGCGCTTCCAGGAGGTCGGCGAGCGTTTCCTGGGGAGGCCGCTCGACCGGGTGGAGTTGGTAAGCCTGTAGCGGGCGCGCCCTCAGCCGCCCGCCAGCTTGACCGTGTAGCCCAGCTTCTTGAGTTCCAGGGCAAGGGCCTCCCTGTGATCGCCCTGGATCTCGATCACGCCGTCCTTGACGGCCCCGCCCGCGCCGCAGCGCTGCTTCAACTGCTTGGCCAGCTTCTCCAGGGCCTCGCCCTGCAGGGGCAGGCCTGTGATGAGGCTGACGCCCTTGCCTTTGCGCCCCTTGGTCTGGCGCATGATCCTCACGATGCCGTCCCCTGGGGCGGCTGCCTTGCGTTTAGCACAGACGCACCCCCCCGCGGGCTTGCCGCAGGCCGGGCACATGCTGCCGTGTTCGGTGGAGTAGACCGGGCCGGAGTTGTTCCTGTCGCGTTGGCTCATGCACTTCTCTTGGCTGTCGGGATTCGCGGGCAGGCGGGGCCTGACGCCCCGCCGCCTTGCGGGTTCGCGCTCCGCAATGACCGAGCTGCCGCTCGATGTCCAAACATAAATGAACCCGGCGGGCTGGGCGATGCTCAGCGGT
>JBKICO010000418.1:0-5532 GCA_046567065.1 Acidobacteriota bacterium | reverse complement strand
AGGATATCTGGGCCTACCACGACTACATCCTCGGCTCGAAGGGCGAGTTCACCGTGGCCAAGGAGCAGAACATCCAGCTCAAATCCGGCTGGTTCTCCGACCGTTCCGCCACCTATCTGGCCGCCGGCCGCCCCGTCATAGTGGAGGACACCGGCTTCGGCACCTACCTGCCCGTGGGCGAGGGGCTGGTGACCTTCGACGGCGTGGACAACGCCAAGGCCGCCATCGAGAACGTGCTGGCCGACTACCCGCGCCACCGCGCGGGCGCGCGTCGCATCGCCGAGGAGTTTTTCGATTCCGACAAGGTGCTCGCCGGGTTGCTCGCCGCCTGCGGCTTCTGACCCCGGGCCTTGGATTAACACCAAGCCGCGACGCCCAGGGCGTCGCGGCTTTTTTTATGGTTTTTCAGGGGGGAGGGCGCTTGCCTCCCTGGACAGCCTGGAAATCGGGCTTATATATTGATCGTGAGGCAGGAAGCCTCAAACAAGTAACGGAGGGGTGAGCGAAATAACCCGTTGCTACCATACCAGCGCAAAGAGGCGCATTGGAACCGGGAAGCAATAATTCGCACTGATGAGAGCCACACCTGAAGGTAGGTGAGCATGTCGGCAATCCGACTCCGGCGCTACCAGCTTCCCGGCGACATTTCCTAAAGGGCGACCACACAATGGCCGCCCTTCTTTTTTGGCCGTGGCGCGGCGTGACGCGGGCTGGAAAAGGCGGCGCATGCCCGCGGCCGCGTGCCGCCTGCCAGGAGAATACCTTACAGCCAGTGTTTGAACATGATGGCGAGCGACTCCTTGAGGCGGTCGCCGGCGGGCCTCTTCTTCCACGCTTCGAGGGTGATCTCGTCGGACTCGTTCAGGTCCTTCTCGAAGACGTCCTGCAAGACGTCAGCGAAGTCCTTCCCCAGAATGATCGCATTGACTTCATCGTTCTTCAGCAGGCTCAACGTATCGAGGTTGCTCGAACCGACTGTGGAAAGGACATTGTCGAAGACCGCGGTCTTGGCATGGAGCATCCTGTCGCGGCGCTCGAACAACTGGACGCCTGCTTCCAGGAGGCGTTGATAGTAATGCCTGCTGGCGTAGTACGTCATCTTGGAGTCGCTGATGTGGGGGAGGAGGATTCTTACGTCGACGCCACGGCGTGCCGCTTCCGTGAGCGCTTGCAACATCTGATCGTCGATCACGAAATACGGCGTCGTGATGTAGATCGAGTTGCTGGCATGGGCAACCGCTGAAACGTACATCAGGTAGATGAGCCTGTTGTTCTCTCCGGGCAGGCTGCCAATGACCCTGACGAGCGTTCTCCCGGCCAGCTTCAGGTTCGGGAAGTAGTTCCTGCCGGGGAGGGCCGGGCCTTTCTCGCGCTCCCAGCTCTGGAGGAACAGCTTCTGGACCTGCGCAACGGCCGGTCCTTCGATCTTGAGGTGGGTGTCCCGCCAGGGGCCTCCTTGCCCGTCTCTGCTGGCGAATGTGCCGGAGTAAACGTTGCTGATGTTGACCCCGCCGGTGAAGGCGACGGTTCCGTCGACGACGAGGATCTTCCGGTGGTCGCGGTGGGTCGGCTCCCAGGGGTTTCCAGCCTGCACCTTCCCAGGGTTGATCGGGTTGAATTCGAGCACGAGGATTCCGGCATCCCGCAAGCGCTGGAAGAACCCCGGCGGCGTGTTCCTGGATCCATAGCTGTCGTATAGCAGGTTGACCTGCACCCCCTGGGATGCCTTGCGGATCAGTGCGTAGGCGAACGTCGCGCCGATTTCGTCGTTGTCGAGGATGAATGTCTCGAAGTTGATGCTGTCCTTGGCGTTCTCGATGGCCTTGAGCATCGCCGCATAGGTGGCCTCCCCGTCGATCAGCAGGGTGACCTTGTTCCCGGCCTCCAGTGGAATGTCGCTTATGGCCTGCATCGACCGGATGTGGCGCTGCAATATCTCCGTGTCCTCGACCTTGTTCTCCATGCTCCTGATGATGGCCTTGCTTTGCCTCGGAGGGAGTATCGTTTTGTCCTTCTTGATTATCGGTACGACATCGTCGTCAGGCTGTTCGGCATGCAGCACCTTGTTTGCGTCAGGCAGGGAGGCGCATCCGCACAGCGTGGCGAAGCACAGGATCAGGCAAATATGGCGGAGATATGTACACGTGACCGCGAGGGATGCCTTCGTTGCACAGATCATCGACAGTACCTCTGGCCGTCGCCGTTGCGGAGGGCGCGGTGTGCTTGGAAGCTGACTAACCAACTGGAAAATTTGCTGATGATGGCGATTCGACCAATACCCGTATATTCGGTCGATGACAACAACCTCACCTGCTTTTGCCGGTTCGCGGTACAGGACGGTTCACCTGGCGATGGAAACTGGCCGCCGTTTGGCCGCGCCGAGGCGCTCCTGCCGCAGGGATGCGCGGGGCCAGGCATTGGCCGGTGGTCCGGTTTCAGGCGAAGCAGCCGGTGCGGGTAGCCCGCCTCGTGGCCCGCAACGCCTGGCAAGCGTGCAGGCGCCCTGCCGGAGCCGCACATTTTGCCAGGCCAGGCGTTGGCCAGCCCTTCCCGGATTCCTGCCCCAGCCGTGGCTGCCGTGCTTCCCGCCTTCCTCCAGGCGTTTGATGCGGGTGAGTGTAAAAAACGTAATCGGCTTCGTTCATGAAAGTGAAAAAAACGTACTTTCGTGCCAGCAGGAAAAACACATCGGCCAAAATGGCCGCTTTGCGGGCGTTTCTGGTTTGGCACGGTTGATGCTTTATACTGTGCGTTCGTGATTGCAGCTCACAGTGAGCAGCGGCGGACACAATAACAGTCTACAATCTGGAGTTTTAGTCATGAAACGCATTCTTGCTTGCAGTGTTGCCTGTGCCATGTTGCTGAGCGCTCCTGTTGTTTTCGCCGCGAACGATGCCGCAACCCCTGCCGATGCGTCCAAGGCGGTGAAGCAGGAGGCCCCCGTGGAGGCCAAGAAGACCGTGGACGTCAAGCCCGCGCCCGCTACTGAGAAGAAGGCCGCGCTTCCTGCGGAGACCAAGGCCGCCACGCCCGACAAGGCCCCGGCGAAGGCCGAAGCCCCCAAGGCCGTGGAGACCAAGGCTGAAGTTCCGGCCGCCAAGACTCTGGACGTCAAGACCGTCAAGGCGGAGCCGGTGAAGGCGCCCAAGGCCGAAGAGCCCAAGGCCGAGAAGACCGTCAAGACCACGGAGACCAAGGCCTCCAAGGCTGAGCCTGCCAAGGCTCCCGAAGCCAAGGCCGAAGCCGCCAAGACGGTGGGCGCCGCCCCTGCCGACAAGGCCGTCAAGACCAACTAACGCCCCAATCCCCCTGCCGGGCGGGTTCACTCCGAACCCGCCCGGCGGCGGGAAGGCATAAAGGGAAACGCCGCCCTCTCCGATAAGACGGGCACGGGCGAAGCCGCAGCCGGGGGCAGCCCCGGCACGCCGCATGCGTCACTCGGGCGCATGCCCGGGTTCCAGATGGAGGCAGCCATGAAAGCCGTAAAGCTGCGCAACTACCTGCAACACATCCTCAATCCCGCGCACGTCTATTGCCGCCTGCGCGACCTGGGGCTGGGCCGCGTCAAGGCCAGCAGAATGACCAGGGTCTACGCCCGCATCTACTCCCTCACCTGGCTGGCCTGAGCCCCCTCCCTCCCGGGCGGGGGCCGCATCCTCCCCTCACCCTTGACCTTCCTCCGCATTGCCTCCAGAATGCGCCCGCACCTGACGCCCCTGCACGGGGCTTCACGGTTTTCGAGCGCCTTGTGCGATCCTGGAGGATCATCATGTTTGCCGGCCTTAAGATGCGTAAGGATTTCAGAACGATCAGTTCGCAAGCCGCCCTTTCCGAGGCGGCCAGGATGCTTGAACGCGAGCGCATATGGGTGGTGCTCGCCATCGACGAAGGCCGCCTGGTGGGGTATCTGCGCCGCGAGGAAGTCAGCGCCGCGCTCCCTGCCCAGCCCGCAGGGGCGCGCGTAATCGAGGACAGCTTCCAGGCCCATCGGCTCACCGTGGCCATGGCCATGCGCAAGAACATCATGCCCGTGCCACCCGAAACCGAGATCGAGGCCGCCGCGCGCATCATGCACGACAGCGGCCTGGCCGCGCTCGCGGTGGCGGACGCAAACGGCGGGATGCTCGGCTACCTCAACCACGAGGTCATGCTGGAGGTGCTCGTGGACGACATGGGCGGGGCCAAGGGCGGCTGCCGCCTCGTGTTCGAAGCCGAGGACAGGCCCGGCGTGCTGCACGATGTCGCGGGAGTGGCCTGCAGGCGCAACATGAACATCATTTCCACCAGCGTCTTCCGCCACGGGGAGCGCAGCATGGTCGTGCTGCGCCTGGACGGCGGGGACGACGACCGGCAGGTCCGCCGGGAAATAGAGTCCCTGGGCTACAGGCTGGAGAACGCCGGGGACTTCACTTCCGAATGGACGCAGGAGAACATTCAATGAGACGAGCCATCGCATCGGCCCTGGCCCTGGTTCTTGCGGCCGCCCTGGCCCTGCCCGCCCAGGCCGCCATGCGCGACGAACCCAAGGACTTCAGGGGCATCCCCTTCGGCAAGCGCTTCAACCCCGGCAACACCTTCGCCTGCGAGATGGACTCGGAGGAAGGCCTGCGCTGCACCCGGGCCAGCGACGACAAGCACCTCTGCGGGGTGCCGCTCAAGTCCTTGAGCTACCTGTTCGTGTACCACTACCTCTTCACCGTGGACATGGAGGTGGACGGGCAGGAAGGCTTCGACACCGTCGTGCGGGAGCTCACCGCCCGCCATGGCAAGCCCGTGCCTCAGAGCGGTGGAACCAGCATGATAACGGGCAAGAACGTGGACATCATGCTCTATTACGACGCAACCCGGCACACCGGCGAGATCGGCTACGTGTTCAAGAACCTGCCCTGCCCGGTGGAGTAGGCGGCCATGCTCCGGCTGCTCGCCCGCGACTGGCTGCTCTGGGCTGTGGTGGCGCTGATCGCCCTGCTCATCTCCGGGGCCGCGCTGCTGAAGCCTTCCGCACCGGACATCGGGATCGATGTCCCGCTGGCGGGCAAGCAGGCCAAGGCCGCGCCCGGGCAGGACCCGGCCCTGGCGGCGGTGGTCAACGGCACTTTTCCGGGGCTGGACGCCGATTTGACGCTGGGCAAGGCCTTCGCCGCCTACCGCTGGTTCTCGGGCGAGCCCAAGTGGCTGGCGCGCGGCGCGGAGGGGAGCAGGCAGGTGGACGTCACCGCGGTTCTGGAGGCCCCCGCCGCGGCAGCCAGGCTGGGCCTGGGCTCAAACGCGGCGGCTATGCTGTACGTGGCCGAGTTCGAGGTCTCGCCGGACGGCGCGTCATTTAAGCCGCTGCTCTCAGCGATCGAGGTGCGCGACGCCTCCAACAGGCTCCTGACCCGCCTGCCGGACCCGGAGTTCGTCCTGCTTCGCCGGGTGATGCGTGGGGTGGAGCCCTCCCTGAATCTTTCCGGCCAGCACAGGAAGGCGCAATGAATTCGATCCTCTGCCTGGATATCGGCAGCGGCACCCAGGACGCGCTGCTCTACCGGC
>JBKICO010000417.1:0-3554 GCA_046567065.1 Acidobacteriota bacterium | reverse complement strand
CCTCATGGCCCTGGGTGAAACCGCCGGGCCGGAGGTGCGGCGCGCCCTGGAGGAGAACATCGCGGGCGAGGCCTCCCGGCTGGAGCGCCTGGTGGAAAACCTGCTACGCATGGCCGCCCTGGAATCGGGGGCCATGGTCCCGGACGTGAGGGCCGTGCCCCTGGAGGAGGTGCTCGGCAGCGCGCTGGCGCGGCTCGAGCCGCTGCTGGCGGGGCGCCGCGTGGAATTGAACATCCCCAGGGACCTGCCGCCCGTGCCCATGGATGCGGTGCTCATGGAGCAGGTTTTCCTGAACCTCCTGGAGAACGCCGCCAAGCATACTCCTCCCGGGACGCGCATCGACATCATGGCCCAGGTACGCAGGCACGAGGTGGTGATCGATGTGCGGGACCACGGGCCCGGGCTGCCGCCGGGGGATCACGAGAGGCTCTTCGAGCGTTTTCAGCGTGGCGACCGTGGCGGCCCGGAAGGTTACGGCCTGGGGCTGGCCATCTGCCGGGCGGTGGCCAGGGCGCACGGCGGGTCCGTCACGGCGCGGGACAACTTCCCCTCGGGAGCCCGCTTCACCATAACCCTTCCCCTCCATGAGCATGAAGAAAGCCACCATCCTGGTCGTTGACGACGAGGCGGCCATCAGGCGCTTCCTCAAGCCCTTCCTCGAAGCGGAGGGCTACTCCATCCTCGAGGCGGCCAGCGGCCGGGAGGCCCTCTGCATGGCTTCCTCCCACGACCCGGATGTGATCCTCCTGGACCTGGGCCTGCCGGACCTGGACGGGGAGGAGATCCTCGAGGGCCTGCCGCCCTGGGCCAAGGCGCGGGTGATCGTCGTGTCCGCGCGCGGCAACGAGCAGGACAAGGTGTCCGCCCTGGACAAGGGGGCCAGCGACTACCTGACCAAGCCCTTCAGCCTGGGAGAGCTGGCGGCCAGAATCCGGGTGGTGCTGCGCCGGGAAGCCAACCGCGAAGCCCCCCAGCCTGCCCGCTACACCTTCGGCGACCTGTCCATCGACCTGGACGGCCACGCGGTCAGCCTCGACGGGGAGGAGGTGCACCTGACGCCCACGGAATTCAAGATGCTCACCTTCCTGGCGAGCCACGCGGGCAAGGTGGTCACCCACGGCCAGCTTCTGCGCGAGGTCTGGGGCAAGCACAGCCAAGGCCAGGAGCACTATGTGCGCATCCACGTCCACAAGCTGCGCCAGAAGATCGAGAAGGACCCGGCCCGGCCCAGGCACCTGCACACCGAGACGGGTGTCGGGTACCGCTTCAAGGAGTGAGCGCGGGGAAGCGCCGCGCCCCCCGGGCATGAGCCCAGCCGGGAATTAAGCCTCCGGGAGGCCTCCGGAGGCAATTCGAGCACGCTGAGCCCCTTTCGCTCCGGGGGTGCCCCTCCGTCGCACGCCGGTTCTTCTGCCGGGAATCAGCCACGAAAAATCCGCTGGCGCTCCAGGCCGTCAAGCCATCGGTGGCGGGGGTATTGAGTCCCCCGATTTTCAGGCGAGGGAAGTTTGCTCCACAGGATGGATTATGCGGTTGTGATTGCCCCGCAATCTGTTCTGTGGTTATATATTTGTCGGATGGTTATCAGGTGAGAATCGTCCTGCTTTCTGCCTGGACGTTGCCTTCATGTTGCTCCTTTGTGTCGTTTTATCAACCGGATGTGGTGTGCGCCTGTGCGTTCGGCGTTTTTCAACGCCTTGAACCTGTTATGATTCGCTGCACGCATCCGGATTTGACGGGCACAAACCATTGCAACAGGAGCCAAGCGTAATGAGCGTATTCTCCAGAAGGAAGTCGTTCCTGTACTTCATGCTATTGTTCATAGCGGTCCCCTTCAGCAGCAGCCAGGCCAAAGACAACCTCTCCGAAGCTGTTTCGCTCGGTGTGGAGGCATACATCTACGGATACCCGCTCGTGACGATGGAAATGACCAGGCGCGTCATGACCAACGTCGCCAATCCCGAAGGAACGCGCGCCCCGATGGGCCAGTTCGTCCGGATGCGCGAGTATCCTTCGCCGGATTTCCGGGATGTAACCGCGCCGAACGCCGACACGCTCTATACCACGGCATGGATCGACGTGGGCCGGGAACCCTACGTGCTCACGCTCCCCGACGCCAAGGACCGCTACTATCTTTTTCCCATGCTCGACGGCTGGACAAACGTGTTCCAGGTCCCCGGCAAACGCACCACCGGCACAGGCCCGCAGAAATATGCCATCACCGGCCCGGGCTGGAAAGGCAAACTCCCTGATGGCGTGAAGGAGTACAAATCGCCCACCAGCATCGTTTGGCTGCTTGGGCGCATCTATTGCACCGGCACGCCCGGGGACTATGCGGCGGTGCACAAGATGCAGGACGAGATATCACTCGTTCCCCTCGGCTCGTATGGCAAAGCCTACACGCCTCCAGCCGGGAAAGTCGACCCTGCGATCGACATGAAGCTCGCCGTGCGGGAACAGGTCAACGCCTTGAGCGCGCATGACTACTTCAACCTGCTGGCGAAGCTCATGAAGGACAATCCGCCCGCCCCGGCCGACAAGCCCATGCTCGCAAAGCTCGCCAAGCTTGGGATCGTGCCCGGACAAGCTTTCGACGGGAGCAAACTCAACCCTCTGGCGCGCGAGGCGTTCTCGACCGTCCCGAGGATAGCCAACGACAAGATCATGCTCTGGCTGAAGGAAGGCTTGGTCACCGGCGACATGAAGCTGGAAAACGGCTGGGTCTTCACTACCAAGACCGGCATCTACGGCACCAATTACATCCAGCGCGCCTTGATCACCGCCATCGGGCTGGGCGCCAACCGTCCTCAGGATGCTGTGTATCCCACATCTGAAGGCCCCAACGTCCTGGAGTCGTATACCGGCGAGAAGAATTACGTGATGCATTTCGCCAAAGACCAGCTCCCCCCCGCGGAGGGTTTCTGGTCGCTGACCATGTATGACAAGGATTACTTCTTCGTCAAAAACCCGCTCAATCGCCAGAGCATCAGCGCACGGCAGAATCTGAAGCCGAACGCCGACGGCTCCGTGGACCTTTACATCCAGCACCAAAGCCCCGGGGCGGAGAAGGAAGCCAACTGGCTTCCGGCACCGAAAGACAAATTCATCCTCATGATGCGGCTCTACTGGCCGAAGGAGACAAAGCCCTCGATCCTGGACGGATCGTGGATAGTCCCGGCGGTCACGGAAGCCAGGTAGGCTCGAAACCGGGGCGCGATCATCGTTGACCTGCCCGGCGGCGGGGCGGACCAGGCCATCAGCATGGTCCGCCCCCGCCGCTTGGCTGGCACTCGGGAATATTCCGCCCGCCCTTGCTACGGCGCAATGGCCCCTGTGCTGTACGCCGGGGACAAGACCGTCTGGTTGTGCCGCCGCTGCCTGCCTGTGGCCTGCCAGAGCAAGGGCGGGCCTGAAGGGGACCAGGCGCTTCGCAGGGCTCAAAAGCTGCGTTGCGGCTGGAAGCGGGACTGGGCATGTTTGATCCGCTGCCGAGGCCCAGGGGGATGTGGAGAGAGATGCATTGCCGTCGTATCAGCCAGGTCATGCTATTTGAG
>JBKICO010000416.1:0-3570 GCA_046567065.1 Acidobacteriota bacterium | reverse complement strand
TCCTGGGCCTGGCGGGCCGCGATGACGTCGATGTTGAGCCCCATGATGCCGAGCATCCTGCCCTCGTCCACAATGGGGGTGGCCACCTCGTGGAAGATGCGCCTCCCGCTCAGGGGGAGCGAGTATTCCCTGTGCGAGCAGACGGTCTCGCCGGAGTACACTTTGCGGTTGTTCTCACGCCAGGCCTCCCTGATTTCGGGAGCGACGCCCGGGTCCGCCAGGGAGCTTTCGCTGAGGTCGCCCCAGAGCCGGAGGGACTCCCGGCTTTGCATGATGATGCGCTGCTCGGGGTCGCGCGCCCAGAAATCAACCGGAAGGTTGCGCAGCATGGCCCGGTAAAGGGCCTCCCGGCTTTCGGGCGTATCGGATGGTGGGTGGTTCTCGGCGCTGCCGTGGCGTGTGGGCCCGCTTGAGCGCAGTGACCGCAACTCGCTTTCAAGCCGGGAGTTGCTCGCGCGCAGCGCCTCGATTTCGGCAAGCAGTTTCTCTCGTTCGGGGTCGGCATGTGGCATCGTCTACCTCGCCGGGCACGACTGGTTGACGCCTCCAGCCAGCGGGCCAGCAAGGGTGCTGCCCGATGGCCGGTCTTCTAGGGATACGCCGCCTGAGTCCGTCACTGCCGCTTAGGATGCCGCAGCAAGGCATCCCCGCGTCGATAGCTTACTCCTATAAGACACAACACACCTGTCATGTCCATAGGCCTGCCGGGCAAGGCATCAATTTGCGATTCCTGGGGAAGCCCCATGCAGACGGGCAGGGCTTAGGCCGCCATGCCTGGTTATGGGCGCGGGGGTGAGACGGCAGAGGCAGGGCTGCCGTGAGCAGCGTAGCGCCTTGACCCTGCGCAGGAGCCGAAGGGGAGCACAAGGTAGACGCTCGTGCCCCGGTCCTCCTCGCTTTCCACTTCCAGCGACCCGCCCATGAGCTTCACCAGGCGGCGCACGATGGAAAGCCCCAGCCCGGCCCCCTGGTACTGGCGAAGGTAGCTGCCCTCGCCCTGGACGAAGGGCTCGAAGATATCCTTGAGTTGCGCGTCGGAGATGCCCGGCCCCGTGTCTTCCACCAGGAACAGCAGGCGCTCACCCTGCGGCCCGGCCCCCGGCAGGCGGTTGATCTCCACGCGCACGTGCCCGCGCGCCGTGAACTTCACCGCGTTGCCCACGAGGTTGAACAGGATCTGGCGCACGCGGGGCTCGTCGCCCGCCAGCAAGGGGGGAACATCCGGGGCCACCGTGCACTCCAAGGTGATGCCCGCCTCGCGTGCCGCCGGTGCGAAGAGCTCCTCCAGGGCGGCCGCCAGCGAGGCCGGGGCGAAGGGCGCAGGGGCCAGCCCGAGCCGCCCTTCCTCCAGGCTGGAGAGGTCCAGGATGTCGCCGAGCAGGTTCGCCAGCCTCTGGGATGATTTGAGTATCACGCTCAGATGCCGCCGCTGCTCCGGGTCGGACGTTCCGGTTTCCAGCAACTGCAGCATGCCGATGATGCCGTTGAGGGGGGTGCGCAGCTCGTGGCTCATGTTGGCCAGGAACACGGACTTGGCCTCGCTGGAGGCTTCAGCCGCGCGCCTGGCCTGCCGCAGCTCCGCTTCGTGCCGCCGCCGGAGGGTGTCGTCGCTGAAGGTGATGGAGACGGCCCTTGGGGCCTCCTCGCCCTCCACCAGAATGGGCGTGGTGGTCACCGTGATCCAGCGGCCCTCGCCTGAAACAGACGAAGTGACGCCCAACACGGCGTCGATCACCGGCTTGCCTGTGCGCAGGGTGCGCATGGAGGGAAAATCCTCCACCGCCATGGGTTCGCCGTCCTCCCAGGTGACCATCCAGTCCCTCTCCCGGATGGGACGCCCCAGTACCTCTTCCGCCGGTACGCCGAGGATCTCCGCCGCCTTGGCGTTCCAGGTGCGGACCACGCCCAAGGCGTCCATGAGCACGATGCCGACCCCCGCCCGGTCCACCACGGCCCGGTATCTGGCCTCGCTCTCGCGCAGCGCGTCCTGCGCCAGGACGCGCCCGGTGACGTCGTGCACCAGGGAGAACAGCACCGCACGGCCGTCCACCCGCGCAGGCGAACAGAAGACCTCCACGAAGCGCAGCTCGCCGCTCTTGAGCCTTTGGGGCGCCACGAACCCGCCGTCGCCGGTGTCCAAGGCCCCCTTGAGGCCCGTGACGAAGTCGCCCTGGGTCAAGTCGCTCATGCGCCCGAAGTCCATCCCGCGCAGCTCCTCCGGGCGGAAACGGTAGAAGCGCGCCGCACCCTCATTGGCGTCCAGTATCTCCAAAGTTTCGGCATCCAGAAGCAGGATGGGCACCGCCTGGGTGTGGAACAGGCTGCGGAAGCGGTCCTTCTCGACGGTCAGGGCGTGCTGGACCCGCTCGAAATAGGCCAGGATGAGCGCCAGCGCAGTGAGCAGCCCCAGAACCCCGCCGATGATGAAGCCCCAGGGGGCGATGAGCCCAAGAGGCCGCAGGATGGGGTAGTCCAGGGTGTGCAGCCCCCAAAGGATGAGCAGCCAGCCCGCCAGCCGGCCGCCCACGGCGCCGGAAGGCGTGCCCTTCAGCATCATGCGCCCGACAACGATCTTGGCGATTCCGAAAATGCCGTAGGTCGGCACATAGTACCAGGGTAGTGGAATGTGCACGATCTCCCCCGCGCACACCCAGGCCGCCGCGGCCGCGAAGAGGCCGAAGAACCAGCGCCCGGCCCGCCTGCCCATGAGTTCGTAGACGCCCAGCAGCAACAAGCCCGATGTGCAGAGAACCAGCATCTGCTCCAGCAGCATCAGCCCCTGGCCCTTGCCCCAGTACACGCCGCCCAGCACGGTGACGTTGCGAAGCGTGAGGGAGCTCCAGGCGCAGGCCCAGAACAGCAACGCCTTGTCGCGGTGCTTGAGATAGAGAAACGCGTTGACCAGAGCGAACAAGGAAAAGGAGATGATTCCTGCGAGCAGGGAGAAGACCAGCGGGTTGTTCATTTTCGCCCACGAATACGCCTGGACTGTTGCCGAAATGGCGCAGCCGCCCGTCCCGGTGCGCGGAGGCTGCGCTCAAACGAAAAATACATATAAACAAACCAGCTGTGAAGACAAGAAGTTAAACTGGAATCGGGTGGGTGCGCCTCACTCCGCCAGCTTGTCCTCCAACTCGGCCCAGCGGACGTAGAGCCTGTCCACCTCGGCCTGCGCCTCCTCCTGACGGGCCATGCGCGCCTGCAGCTCCGTGGGGTCGTGGGCCACGGCCGGGTCGGCCAGTTCGGCCTCGCGCGCGGCCAGGGCCTCTTCGGCCTGGGCGATGGCCTGCTCCATGCCGTCGAATTCCTTCTGCTCCTTGTAGGTGAGCTTCTTGGCGGCCTGCTTGGCCGGGCGCGCCTTGGGCTGCGCCGGGGCCTGGCTGAGGGCCTCGGCCCGCTCCGCCTCCTGCCGGATGCGCTCCCACTGCTCCAGATCGGCCAGGGGCACGGCCCCGCCACGCCCGTCCAGGCCCAGCATGCCCGTGGAAACGGTGTCCAGCAGGTAGCGGTCGTGGGAGATGAGCACCACGGCCCCGGGGAAATCGCGCAGGCTCTCCTCCAGGATCTCCA
>JBKICO010000415.1:0-5445 GCA_046567065.1 Acidobacteriota bacterium | reverse complement strand
TGCCAGTTCCATCCCGAGTTCCATTCCAGCCCCATGAAGCCGCATCCGCTCTTCAGGGAGTTCATCCGCGCGGCCAAGGCCCGCAGCAAAGCTTGATGGGCAGGCGCGCCCGGCCCGGATTGACGGGCCGGGCGCTCCGCCTTGCCAGGGCTGTGCGCATCCTGGTCCTGGACGTGGACGGGGTGCTCACCGACAACCGGGTGCTCTACGACGCCGACGGCCTCGTGCTGAAGAGCTTCAGCGTGCTGGACGGCCTGGGCATCAAGCTCCTGCAGCGGGCGGGCGTGGAGGTCGCGGTGATCAGCGGCCTGGACAACGCCCAGGCCCGCCGCCGCCTCAAGGAGCTCGGCGTTGCCGAGTTCAACGGCGGCCACAGGCTCAAGCTCCCCATCCTGGAGGGCATGCTGCGCGCCCGCGGCCTGGAAATGCGCCACGTGGCCTACATGGGCGACGACCTGCTTGACCTGCCGGTCATGGCCAAAGTGGGCCTGCCCATGGCCCCGGCCGACGCCCAGCCCGAGGCCCTGCGCCTGGCGGCCTGGATATCGCGCAGGCCCGGCGGGGGCGGCGCGGTGCGCGAGGCGGTGCGCCTTCTGCTGACAGCCAGGGGCGGAAACCCGACCCCCTGGCCCGATCAGCCCCCTGAACAGCTTGCGTGATGCCAGGAATTAGTGCATAAGCAGCCTTCGCGGCGGATATTCGGCATTTTTCTTGCTAGCCGTCACAGTCCGTACCGAGGAGGATACCCGGCCGATGGCCCTGGAGCTCAGACAGCAACTCAAACTCTCTCAGCAACTGGTGATGACACCCCAGTTGCAGCAGGCTATCAAGCTGCTGCAACTGTCCCGCCTGGAACTGATGGAGACCGTGCAGCAGGAGCTGCTCGAGAATCCGCTGCTGGAAGAGGTGCTTGTCGAGGATGAGCGTCCCGCCCCCACCATCGCCGAGGATTCACACTCCCCCGACGCCACCACCGATGAAGGCGCCATGCAGCGCGAGCTGCTCAAGACCGCCGAGTGGGACGACTACATCGGGGACTTCGCCTCCACCTCCCGCCAGGCCACGGTGCGCGAATACGAGGCCCCGGAGGAGGGCTTCTCCTTCGAGGCCAGGCTGACCTCCAAGACCTCCCTTGAGGGGCACCTCGCCTGGCAGATCAATCTTTCCGAATTCACCCAGCAGGAACGGGCCGTGGCCGACGCCATCGTCGGCAACCTGGACCATATGGGCTATTTCCGCTCTTCCCTGGAGGAAATCTCCCAGGAGACCGGGGCCGAGGAGGCCGTGGTCGAGTCCGTGCTGCACAAGCTGCAACGCTTCGATCCCGTGGGAGTGGCCGCCCGCAGCCCGCAGGAGTGCCTGCTGGTGCAGCTCGAGGTCTACGGCTACACGGACCCCATCCTGCTCGAGATCGTGCGCGACCACCTGGAAGACTTGGAGAAGAAGCGCTACAAGCCGCTGGCCAAAAAGTTCAGGCTGAGCCTGGAGGACATCAAGCAATACCTTGATATCATTCAGTCGCTCGACCCCATGCCCGGCTCGCACTTCAGCTCGTCCGACCCGGTGTACGTGAACCCGGACGCCTTCGTGTACAAGTACGGCGACGACTTCGTCATCGTGCTCAACGAGGACGGGCTGCCCAAGCTCCAGCTTTCGCCCTATTATATTGAGGACATGAGCCGCTCCTCCACTAGCTCCGACAAAGACTACCTGCAGGACAAGATGCGCTCCGCCCAGTGGCTGATGAAAAGCCTCTACCAGCGCCAGCGCACGCTCTTCAAAGTGCTGGAGAGCATCGTCAAGTTCCAGCGCGGCTTCTTCGAGCACGGCGTGACCAAGCTCAAGCCACTGATCCTCAAGGACGTGGCCGACGACATCGGCATGCACGAATCCACCGTGAGCCGCATCACCACGAGCAAATACGTGGCCACGCCGCATGGCATCTACGAACTCAAGTTCTTCTTCAACTCCTCGCTGGAACTCGACGACGGCACATCCGTGGGCTCCGAGTCGGTCAAGGCGCTCATCAAGCAGCTCATCGCCACCGAGGACACCAAGAAGACCATCAGCGACGAACAGATCGCCGAGATCCTCAAACAAAAGTTGCAAGTCAACATTGCACGCCGTACTGTGGCAAAATACAGAATGGCCATGGGGATCGAGTCGTCGTCCAAACGTAAGGAAATTCTGTAAAAAACCCCGCATCCCCATGCGGTAAGACCTCGGAGGCTCTATGAACATCGCATTCCACTTCAAGAATTTTGAACCTTCTCCCGGCCTGCGCGAATACGCCAGCAAGCGTTTCGAGAAGCTCTCAAAATACATGAGCAACGCCGACAACGCCGAGATGGTCGTCACCTTGATGGTCGAGAAGACCCGCCAGATCATCGACGTGGTGCTGGACGCCGACGTCATGCACATTTCCGCCCATGAGCGCTCCGACGACATGTATTCCACGGTGGACCTCATCACCGACAAGCTCGAAGCGCAGATCCGCAAGATGCGCGAGAAGATGAAGGACCGCCGCAAGCAGCCCGAGGTCCCCGTGACCATGGGCGTGGTCAGCTTCGACGAGGCCGGCAAGGTCAACGCCATCGAGGAGTCCGACAAGTACAATCCCAAGCCCATGAGCGTGGACGAGGCCGCCGAGCAGGTCACCGCCATGAAGTTCGAGTTCCTGGTGTTCCAGAACGCCGACACGGACCGCATCAACGTGATCTACAAGCGCAAGAACGGCGACTTCGGCCTGATCGACCCTGGAGTATCCAACTGATGCGCCTGGGCGAGTACCTCCGCAAGGACTTCGTGCTCGACAGCCTCGCGGCCGATGGAAAGCCCGAAGTGCTCGCCGAGCTCGTGGCCCCGGTGGCGCAGGCCTTTCCGGACATCGACGCGCAGAAGGCTCTGCGCGTCCTGCTGGACCGCGAGAGCCTGGGCACCACGGGCATAGGCGACGGCGTCGCCATCCCCCACGGCAAGATGGACTCCCTCAAGGAGATCGTCATCGTGGCGGGGCGCAGCACCGGCGGGGTCGACTTCGAAGCCCTGGACCACAAGCCCTGCCGCATCTTCTTCCTGGTGCTCGCGCCAGAACACGTCGCCGGCATGCACCTGCGCATCCTGGCGCAGATCTCGCGCCTGCTCTCGGACGAGAGCTTCCGGGGGGCCTTCCTTGACGCCCCGGACCAAGAGGGCCTCTGGCGGGTGCTCACAAGCCACGCCTGATCAGCGTCATGTACTTGCGCCGGTAATTTGCTACTGTCCGTCCCCGCCGCGCCACGAGCACGGCGGGGACTTCCACATTCACAAGGAGCGTGCCGCTATGGACTCCGGCGCGAACAGGCTTTCCGTGGTGGTCATCACCGGGCTTTCAGGCTCGGGCAAATCCACCGCCATCAACGTTTTCGAAGACATGGGCTACTTCTGCGTGGACGGCCTGCCCGCCATGCTCATGCCCAAGCTCGTCACGCTCTTCGACGAACAGTCCGCGCACCGCTACCGGGGCCTGGCCCTGGGCATGGACGTGCGCCAGGCCGACTTCGACTCCGACTGGCTGGACGCCCTCGAAACCCTCAAAGCCTCCGGCAATCCGCCGCAGATCATCTTCACCGAGGCCTCCACCCGGGAGATCATGCGCCGCTACGCCACCACCCGCCGCCCGCACCCCTTCGAGTCAGAAGGCTACGGGCTGGGCGAGGCCGTGGAGGAGGAGCGCCGCCGCATGGCCCCCCTGCGCGACGCCGCCGACCTGGTGATGGACACCACCGATTTCTCCATCCATGACCTGCGCCGCCAGCTCCACGAAAAGTGGATGTTCCTGGAGGGCAAGGGCCCGGACATGAAGGTGCACATCATGAGCTTCGGGTTCAAGTACGGGCTGCCCACCGAATCCGACCTGCTTTTCGACCTGCGCTTTCTGCCCAACCCCTATTTCGAGCCCTCGCTCAAGGAGATGTCCGGCAAGGACGCCCCCGTGGCCGACTACGTGCTCAAGTCGGAGGAGGGCAGGCTCTTTCTGCCAAAATTCCTCGATTTCCTCTCCGGCCTGATCCCTCTCTACGCCAAGGAAGGCCGCTACCGGCTGACCATCGCCCTGGGCTGCACCGGCGGCAGGCACCGCTCCGTGGCCACGGCCGAGGCGCTCTTTGACACATTGCGGAAGGCGGGATACACCGTCTCCCTGGAACACCGGCATATCGAAAAAGGCTGACAGACCAACGATGAGCGATACATCTTCCGGCCCCGCCGCAGTCGGCGTGGTCATCGTGACCCACACCGACTACGGGCAGAAACTCCTGGCCGCTGCGGAAATGATCCTGGGGCAACAGCGGCATGTGCGCACCGTGAGCGTGGAGGTCGGCGTGGACACCACGCAGACCGTGCAGATCCTCGACGCCTCCATCAAAGAGGTGGAGCAGGGCGGCGGCGTGATGATCCTCACGGACATGTTCGGCGGCACCCCCACCAACCTGTCCCTTTCCCTCATGGCGCAGCACACCATCGAGGTGGTCACGGGCGTGAACCTGCCCATGCTCATCAAGATTCTCTCCTCCCGCTCCAAACCCCTGGCGCAACTGGCCGCAGAGGCCAAAACCGCAGGGGTGCAGGGCATCGTGGTCGCCGGGGAGATCCTGCGGAAAAAGGTGGCCGGGGAATAACGCGTGGTCTGGGTCCGCATCGACAACAGGCTGGTGCACGGCCAGATCATCGAGGCCTGGCTGCCCTACACCGACGCCAGGACCCTGGTGGTGGGCAACGACGATCTGGCAAAGGACGAATTGCGCCAGCAGATCATGTCCATCGCCATCCCTCTGGGGGTGGAGATCGTCTTTCTCGAGGTCGCCCAGGTGGGCGCCTACCTCGAGGACAAGAAGCTCCGCGATAAGAATGTCCTGGTGCTGTTCGCCGACTGCCGTGACGCCACCAGGAGCCGCAAGGCCGGGCTGGGCTACTCCTGCCTGAATCTCGGCAACCTGCACTACGGGCCGGGCAAGCGGCAGCTCTGCCAGCATATCGCCCTGAGCAAGGACGATGAGCTCTGCCTCGAGGGCCTCCAGGCGGAGGGTGTGAGCATCGATTACCGCTGCATCCCCAGCGACCCCTCCGAACTCGGCTGAGGGCCGCTCGAAGCGGGAAGGGCGGCGGCCAGGGCCGGGCTTTTCTTTTTCTGGCTGGGCGGTTATGGATTGCGTGCTTGAAATCCTGAAGACCGGGATGAAACGATGGTAATAGACGCCGCCCTTTTCCCCTACGTTCTCGCCAACGCTTTTTTTTTGCCCTCTTTTCCTGCTTCCGCTTCCTGATCAACCTGCCCCTGCTGGACCGGCCCCTGGCCGTGGGCTTCTTCTGGGGCGCGGTCACGGGCGATTTCACCGTGAGCCTGGGCGTCAGCCTCTTCTTCGAGCTCATCTGGCTTGACCTCTTCCCGGCCGGCACCATCATCCC
>JBKICO010000414.1:0-6200 GCA_046567065.1 Acidobacteriota bacterium | reverse complement strand
GCAGGAGAGCGTCAGCGGAGCAGGCAGGCTGTCGCCCAGGTGCAGCGCGGCGGCGGTAGCGAACACCGCGCCCATGACCAACTGGCCCTCGCAGCCGATGTTCCAGAGGTTCATGCGCGCCGCCAGGATCACGGCCAGGCCCGTGAGCGAGAGCGCCGAGGCCTTGACCAGCACCTCCGAGAAGCGCCCCCAGGAGCCGAAGGCCCCCTGGAACATCACGGAATAGGCGGCCAGCGGGTCGGAGCCCATGACGGCGAACACGGCGGCCCCGGCCAGCAGGGGCACGGCCAGGGCGAAGGCCCAAAGCCCGATGGCCCGAGGATTGATGGCGAGTTGCTTGCTCATTGGCGCACCCCCGCCATCATGGGGCTGATGCGGGCCACCTGGTCCGGGTCGGAGACGTCGGCCACGCCGAGTATCTGACCGGCGAAGATTACGGCCACCCGGTCCGCCAGGGTCAGGGCCTCAGTGAGGTCGCCGGTGACCAGCAGTACCCCGGCGTGCTCGCGGGCCTCCAGCAGGCTCTTCCAGACGTCTTCGGAGGCCCCGATGTCCAGGCCCTGGGTGGGCTGCTGCACCACGAGCACGCTCGGCAGGCGGCTCAACTCGCGCGCCAGCAGCAGCTTCTGCAGGTTGCCGCCGGAGAGCTCGCCCGAGGGCTGATGCGGTCCCTCGGCCTTGATGGCGAAGCGCTCAATGGCCTTTTGCGTGGCCTCGGCCCCCCGGGTCCAGTCCAGGAGCAGGCCGCGCGTGAAGGCCGAGAGCCTTGTGAGCAGGAAATTGTGGGTCATGGAGAGCTCGGGCACGCTGCCTTCGTGGTGGCGGTCCTCGGGCACGTAGGCCAGCGAGCCTTTCGGCGCGGCTGTCCAGGCCTTGGCCTCGTGCCTGCCGCCCTCGAAGCTCACGCTGCCGGAGTGCAGCGGGGCCAGCCCGGCCAGGGCCTCGGCCAGCTCGGTCTGGCCGTTTCCGGCCACGCCCACCACGGCCAGCACCTCGCCGCGCTTGAGCGTCAGGTCCACGCCGGAGAAGGCCGGGCGGGCCGGGTCGCTGCCGCCGCCGGTGAGGCCCTCCAGGCGCAGCACCTCGGGGCCGGGCTCCACGGCGGGCTTGTCGATGGCGAAGATCACCTCGCGGCCCACCATCATGCGCGCCAGGTTGCGCTTGCCCCCGGCCTCGGCGGGCGTTGTGTGGGCCACCAGCCTGCCCCGGCGCAGGATGGAGATGCGGTCGGAGAGCTCCAGGGCCTCCTCCAGCTTGTGGGTGATGAACACGATGGCCCGGCCTTCCTGGCGCAGGGTCTTGAGCACTTGGCAGAAGCGCTCGATCTCAGTGGGGGTCAAAACGGAGGTGGGCTCGTCGAAGATGAGCACGCGCGCGCCCAGGCGCAGCAGCTTGAGTATCTCCACGCGCTGGCGTTCGCCCATGGAGAGGGTGTGCACCGGGCGGTCCGGGTCGGCGTCAAGGCCGAAGCGGTCGGAGAGCTCGCGGATGCGCGCGGCCTCGGCCTTGAGGTCCAGCAGGGGGGAGCCCCCGGCGGCCAGGCAGACGTTCTCGGCCACGGTGAAGGCGTCCACCAGCATGAAGCGCTGGTGCACCATGCCCACGCCCCTGGCCAGGGCGTGCGCGGGGGAGGTGAAGCGCACCGGCTCCCCGGAGAGGCGTATCTCGCCCTCGTCGGGCTGGTAGCGCCCCGAGAGGATGGACATCAGCGTGGATTTGCCCGCCCCGTTCTCGCCCAAGAGGGCGTGGATCTCCCCGCCGTGGGCGGTGAGGCTCACGTGGTCGTTGGCCAGGGTGGGGCCGAAGCGTTTGGTGATGTTCACCAGTTCCAGGTTCAGGCTCATGAGGCCTCGCGCTTTACCGGGGTGGGCAGTGCGGTGAGGTAGACCAAGGGACGCAGGGCGGGCGTGCCCTCGATGGCGGCGCAGGCCATGGCCAGGATGGGCGGGGCCTCGGGCATACGGGCGAAGCGGGCGGCCTGCTCCACCAGGGCCTCCATGGCCAGCATGGTGGAGCCGGAGGAGATCACGTCGTCGAAGAGGATGATGCCGTCCACGGCCTCGGTGACGATGGAGAGCGAGCGTTCGTACAGGGCCAGGAACTTGTCGCCGCTGGTGATGGAGTCCGCGCCCACCTGGATCACGGGGCGCTTGCCCGGCTCCATGTGCGGCTTCACGCGGTTGTGGGCCACGGCGATCTCGTCCAGGCCCAGCTCCTGGGCGGTGACCTGGGCCAGTTGCAGGGCCTTCTCCACGGCGGCGAGCATGGCCACCTTCTTCTTGCCCGCCAGCAGGGGGCGCAGCTTGGCGGCCAGGAGGCGGCCCATGTCCTGGTTGAGGCGGGTCTGGCCCACCAGGTCCAGCGAGGCGATGCGCACCTCGCCGCCGTCGGCGGGCAGCCAGACGTAGGGCAGCAGAATGTCGTAATCCAGGCCTTCCACGCGCAGCGTGTACTTCTCGCCGGATTCGCGCACGGGGCGTTCGTATTGCATACGGGCCTCTCTCGTTATTCGCGTGCTTGAGGGCTGGGCGCGGGGGCGCGCCGGGTCCTGCCGGGTCCTATGAAACGGCGGGGAGGATGTAAAGGGGCTAGGGGCGCTGGGGGCGGGCTGGCGTGAAATTTTTGGGGCGGTTGCTGCGGCGGCGGCGCGAGGGGGAACGTCCGGGGTGGCTGCCTCAGTAGAGGTGTTGCGGACGTTGCGAATAATTATGCGGAATGGTATAGTCTTCATCGGACTGCGCGTTCTTGCGCAACCTGTTCCGGGCCTGGCCGGACCTGGCCGGGCCTGGCAGAACGTGGCTTATCCTGCGAGTTGTGAGGTGTATAATGAACCGTCGTGCTTTGCGCCATGCGTTGGCTATTGAAGGGGTGAAGCTGCTGATCGCAAATGCGCCGATCGCAGTCGTATATGCATTAATCAAATGGAGGTTTGGTTGAAATGCATAAGTGGTTGATGTATCCGGATGACGAAGTGGATGTATACTGTCAGAAAATATCACGTATTGTCAAAAATACAATGTGGATTGTGTTGCTTTGTATCTGGTATATTTATCCAAAATGTTAATGTTGCATTGATAGTGAATGGAGGTGGAGCGTGAGCCGGAAAGAAATGTCCCCAATAGGTAAGTTTTGGTACGATACGTCTGTTTATTTTTGGATTTCTGTAGTGCTTTGGCTTGCTATACCGATATTGATTAGTGGCAAGTGCAAGTGAAGGGGGGCATGTTCTGCCATGCCCCCATACGCCTAGTTGCACTAGTCCCAGTAGGGCTTGTTGTTCTCCTCCCGGATTGAATTCACCCGGGAATTGTTCGCAATTCTGTCTTGCTCGGAGCGTTGCAAGTCCGATCTGCGGATATAGAAATCCTTCGGTGTCTCTGTGTGTTTCAGCACCCACGGTGCGGCAACATCTTCTACTGCCCATTGGGCTACTCCGCCGTTACTGATGCTGCCGGTCCCGGCAGTTGTCAGGGCATTTGCCCACAACCCCGCGTGAGCGGCTCCTTGGGCGATCTCCTGAGGAGTGCGGGATCGCCATTCAACTTCATCGCTACTGTCGATGACCTTGATGTCTCCTGGCTCATCATCCGTCACAGGCGTGATCATCGTGTTGTAGGACTTGCCGAGAGAGTAGGCGGTCTTGCCAAGTCCGAGAAGTTTGAAACCTGTCTCCAGGCGGGATTCTTTCATCTTCTCCCACGCCTCCCCCACCTTGTCCTTGATCGCGCCCACGTCCAATCCGTTTTGCTGCCCTGCCTGTCCACCAAGCAGCGCCATGCCGAACATAGCCTGGTCCGGCGTTAAGCCTTTGCTAGCTCCTTCGCCCTCCGGCTGCCCGGGCGGGGTTCCCTGGTCCGATGGCGCGACCGGCTGCGGCGTCTGCCCATCCTGCGGGTCAGTGGAGGCGCTCTGCGTTCCCTCCAGGGGGAAAGGGCTCTTGAATTCAATAGCGTCCGCCATCGCGTTCAGTTCGGGGTTCCAATCTTCCGACATGGTTACCTCCCATGTATTTACCTGTGTGTTTCATGTGCCGCCCGGCGAGCATGCCCGCCGGGCGGAATCCAACCCAAGGACGCAGGTGCTTGCACCTGGCGGTTATTTGTCCATCATCAGCTCGATGTAGCGCAGCAGGTCGCCTTCGCGGGCCTTGCCCGACCTGGCGCGCGCCTTGAGTGCGGCCAGTTCGCCCCCGCGCGTGGCGGCAGGCTGCCGCTCGTCGATGCTGCCCGCGCTCTCCAGGTGCGGAGGCCTGGCGCGTGGGGCGCTGCCAGGCCCGAAAACGCGGGCGGAGCCCACTCCCGGGGACGACGCGGACTTGTGGCCGCAGGCCAGTCCGGCGGTTTCGGCGAAATCGCGGACATGCTCGTAGAGCTCCAGGAACATGCCCGGGTGCGAGTCCGCAGCCGCGAGCATGTGCTGCGCGAACATGCCGGGAAGATGGCGGATGTAATCCTGGACGAGGGGGTACACGCGTTCGAACAGCGGATCGGTGGCGGCCAAGGTGCGCAGGAGCGTGGCATTCTTCCTGCGAACGCGATGCGAACGCGCGGCGGGATGCTGTCCCCGCCCGTTCAACGGCGGCTGGCTGAATCCGGTGAAGGGGGCTCCTGGCTGGGGAACGAAGAGATCGGGCCTGCCATCGTCGTCCAGGTCGATGCCGCAAAGATGCTCAGCCATGCCGGGCATGGTCATGAGCCCCTGCTTGATGGCCTTGAAGCTCTGCCGGGGTCTTCCGGCGTTTGACGATACGGAATAAGGCATTCGGGGTTCCTCCTCTGAGGGTGGTTTGTTCCCTGGCGTTGCGCGCAGGAATCCCCGAATTGTATGCAGACGGATTTTTATTTCACCCCACATAGGGCTATGTGGGGAAATGGTTGAAAAAAAGGAGGCCCCGGAGGGCCTCCCTGTGCGGTCACGAGCTTGCGGGGGGGGGCTTATTCCGGCAGCTTGCCGTTCACGCCCTTGGAGAGCCAACGCATGGTGTAGAGTTCCTTGTCCGTGGCGCGCTGCCCGGCGGGGATCATCACCTTGCCCTCCTGGTCGGTCATGGGGCCGAGGAAGGAGTCGTCCACGCCCTTCTTCATCTTCTCCATCTCGGCCAGCACCTTCTCGCGCACGGGGGCGGGCACCTTCTCGTTGAAGGCGGAGAGGCGCAGGGCGTCCTGGTCGAAACCGGCGTACCACTCCTGGGGCTTCCAGGTGCCGTCCAGCTTGGCCTTCACGGCCTTCTCATAGTAGATGCCCCAGTTCCAGATGGTGGAGACCAGCACGCACTTGGCGCCGAACTCCACGGCATCCGCGCCGTAGCCGATGGCGGGCACGCCCTTGGCGCAGGCGGCCAGGGAGGCGTCGGGGGTGTCGGCCATCTGGCGGATCAGGGTGGAGCCGCGCTGCACCAGGGCCTCGCTCATGGCGGTTTCGCCGATGGGGTCGCGCCAGCTCTTGAGCCAGACCACGGTGTTCAGGGTGGCCGGGTCGTACTTGGTGCCGGATTCGTCCAGGCCGCGCATCAGGCCGTGGGTGAAGGCGTTGATGCCGCGGATGGGCTCGGGGATGGGGTTGGTGGCCACGGTGCCCACCTTGGTGTAGCCCATGAGCCCGGCCATGTAGCCCACCAGGTACTCGCCCTGCTCGATGCGGGCCATGTAGTTGCCCAGGTTGGGGGCGGTCTTGTAGCCGGAGCAGTGCTCGAAGGAGACGTCGGGGAAGTCCTTGGCGACCTGGAGCATGGGGTCCATGTGCTCGAAGGTGGTGCCGAAGATCAGTTTGTAGCCGTCCTGGGCGTACTGGCGGAACACGCGCTCGGCGTCTGCCGCGCCCACGTTTTCGGTGTAGCTGACCTCGATCTGGTCGCCGAACTGCTTCTTGAGCTTCTCGATGCCCACGTAATGGGCATAGTTCCAGCCCTGGTCGTTGACGGTGCCGACCAGCGCGAACGCCACCTTCAGCTTGGCGGCCATAGCCGCGCCGGGCAGCACGGCGAGAATCGCCAGACAGCAAAGAACACTCAGAAAACGCCTGCTCATGGAGCCTCCTCGAACATGGATGTCGGATTGTTGCGAACCAGCCCTGGATGCCGGATTTCCACGGGGTTGTAAATGGCGCGGCGGGAGAGGAAGGGGCATGGGACATCTGGAGTGGGGCGGACGGCCACGGCTTACCGTGTGGCTGTCCGCCTCCCGGGAGTTATTTTTAGCAGG
>JBKICO010000413.1:0-6094 GCA_046567065.1 Acidobacteriota bacterium | reverse complement strand
AATGGGCCTTCTTGGAATACTTTGAGAAACTTTCGAACTGGGTGGAGTGGCATTCGCCGCAAGCCTTGCTGCCTACGTAAGTTGCCGGGGACTCGGCCCTGGCCAGGCAAAACGGGAGGAGAACATACAATACAGCCGCAACAACCCTCAGATACATACACACCTCATCCACAAACAAAGATTAGACACTTCATGCCGCAATACATCATCGCAAGAAGCACTGAGCCATTGGTTGGCAGAGAGAGCGTCTGGTATCACCGGGTTGGCTGACACTGTCAGACCGAAGGCGCATAGGAGCGTATACGCCAGGTTCCGCTTTGCCCTGTCCCGCAGGGGACTACCCGCCAATCCCAAATAGGATCATCGAGGTATGGCAAGGCGAAGCTGCGTATGCCACCATGTGAAATTTATTGCAAGCGGATTCGGCACTGATTCCATGAAATGGAAAGCCAAATGAAACAAACGAATACAGGCCGTTAGCTCAGGCCAGCGGCGGCCGCCACACCTTGAGGAGGGCGCATCTTGCGTGGAAACAGCCTTAAGCCATATCCCTGTCGCGGAAGCCGAGCAGATAGAGCACCGCATCGAGCCCCAGGGTGCTGATGGCGTGCCCGGCTCCCTCCTTGACCACGGGCTTGGCTCTGAAGGCTATGCCCAGCCCCGCCAGGTTGAGCATGGGCAGGTCGTTGGCGCCGTCGCCCACGGCGATGGTCTGCAGCAGGGAGATGTTCTCCTTGGCCGCGATCTCGCGCAGGCAGGACGCCTTGCGCTGGGCATCCACGATCTCGCCCTCCACGTTGCCGGTGAGCAGGCCGTCCGCGATCTCCAGCTTGTTGGCGTGCACGTAGTCGATGCCCAGGCGCGATTGCAGCAGTTCGCCGAAATAGGTGAAGCCGCCTGAGATGATCGCTGTCTTGTAGCCGAAACGCTTGAGGTTCTTCACCAGCTTCTCGGCCCCGTCGTTGAGGGGGATGCCAGCGGCCACGGACTCCAGCATGGAGGCGGGCATGCCCTTGAGCAGGCTGAGCCGTTTGCGCAGGCTCTGCTTGAAGTCCAACTCGCCGCGCATGGCCGATTCGGTGATGGCGGCCACTTGCCCGCCCACGCCCCAGGCCTTGGCCAGCTCGTCGATGACCTCCACGCGGATCAGCGTGGAATCCATGTCGAAGGCCACCAGCCGCCTGTTGCGGCGGAAGGCGTTGTCCTCCTGCAGGGCGATGTCCACGCCCAGGCGGGCCGCGATGGCCAGGAAGGCCTTGCGCATGGCGGGCACGTCCACGGGTTCTCCGCGCACCGAGAACTCGATGCAGGCCGGGCGCTGGGGGTCCGTCTCCGTGAGGGTGGGGCGGCCCGTAAGCCGATTGATGGACTGGATGTTCAGCCCGTTTAGGGAGATCACACTGGTCACGGCCGCCACCTGCTCCGCGCTGATGGTGCGCCCCAGCAGCGAGACGATCCAGCGCGGCTTGCCCGCGGAATCCACCCAGGTGCTGTAGTCCTCGTCGCTCACGGGGGTGAACTTGCAGCTTATGCCCATCTCGTGGGCGGCGTAGAGCAGGTCCTTCACCACGGCGGCGGACTGGGCGTCCTCCGGGATGCGGATGAGCATCCCAAGGGAGAGGTCGTCGTGGATGACGGCCTGGCCCACGTCCAGGATGTCCGCCCCGTACTCCGCCAGGAGGTTTGAGAAGCTGGAGACGATGCCCGTTCTGTCCGCGCCGAATATGTGAACCAGGAGGATGTCTTTCATGAGGGATTCCTTATGCGTTCGAGGCGCTCTTTTTTCATAAAACGCGCGTGGCGTAAATGAGCCCGGGCCAGGCGGCGGCTCCTGGCGCTTGGCCTCGCCCCCGCAATGGGCTATCAAGGGGAGAAAAACGGAGGTTCACAGCCATGAGCGACAAACGAACCGTCTGTACCGACAAGGCCCCAGCCGCCATCGGCCCTTACTCCCAGGCCGTCTGGGCTGGCGATCTGCTGTTCTGTTCAGGCCAGATACCCATTGACCCCGCCACCGGCCAGGTGGTGGTCGGAGGCGCGGCGGACCAGGCCCGGCAGGTGCTCGACAACATCTGCGCCGTGCTGGAGGCAGCCGGGCTGGGCCTGGACGCGGTGGTGAAGGCCACGGTGTTCTTCAAAAACATGGAGGACTTCCAGGCCGTGAACGAGGTCTACGCCAGTTATTTCAAGCCGCCCTACCCCGCCCGCTCCGGCGTGGAAGTGGCCAGGCTGCCCAGGGACGTGCTCGTTGAGATCGAGGTGATCGCCCGCAAGGGCTGACCGGGCATCCCGCCGCGAACAGCAAAAAGGGCCGCCGCTCCCTGGGGAGCGGCGGCCCTTGCTTTGCCGGGGAATGCCTTCCCTATTTCGACCAAACCAGTTCGGGGTTCAGCGCGTTGGTCCAGGGCAGGCCGTAGTTCTTCCAGCCATTGCGCATGCGCTTGCCGTTGAAGACGCTCTCGGGGTCGTTCACTGCGTCGCCCTCGAAGCCGTCCACCACGTTGTACACGTTGGTGAAACCAGCCTGGGCCAGCAGATTGACGGCCACGGCGGCGCGCTGGCCGCTGCGGCACAATACCAGGATGGTGGCGTCCTTGCCGAAGCGCTTGGAGACCTGGGCCACGAAATCGGGGTTGTCGGCCATGCCGTAGTGTTTCTTTTCGGCGTCGAACTTGGTGGTGCAAAGCTTCACAGGGATGTTCACGGCCATTTCGGGGTGACCCACGAAATCGTACTCCTCGGGGGTGCGCACATCCAGGATGACCACCTCTTTGGGCTTGCCCCTGTACATGATGTAGGCTTCCATGGCGTTGCAGTACTTGCCGAGGGTGGTGTGCTTGCGGGTGTCCGAAGGGGCGGCGCCCTGGGCGGAGGCGGTGGCGGCGCCAAGCCCGGCCAGAAGGAACACGGCGACGAGAACTGAAGCAAACTTGCGCATATTTCTCCCTTGCTGATGTTTACTGGTTAGGAGCGGCAAACACTTTTTGCACGGTTCCCGAGTTCCTGTCCATTGGATCCACCGGAGTATAATTTCGAGCCGCACGCCCCGGAATCTGGCCAGCGCCCGCCCGATCCGCAACCTTGAAGCTAAGGCCCCGCGCCAGATTCCCCCCTGTGGCTGGCTCATGACCCGCAGGGGCCACGTCATGGCCTGGCTCCCGGGATGCCGCCGCAACTGCTGAACCGGCTGCCGCCGCCAAGGCTGCCCCGTAATGCGCCAGTAACTCCTGGGCCTGCTGGCCGCGCCTGGACCAGCCCGCCCTGCGCACAAAACGCAGGATTCCGGCGAGCACGCCAGCCTGAAGGCCCTCATCCAGTTCGGCGTAGGTTCTGTCCAGTTGCACCGGGTTCCTGGCCTGCCCAGGCTTGTGTTCCAGGGTGATCTCAGTCCCGGGCGGCGCACCGGTCTTTCCGGTCGCGAAGCGGCCATCCATGGAGGCCTCCCTGACGCAGCCCGGCCCGGCGACGGCCAGGGCGGCAGCGGCCAGCAGCAGCGTGCACTTGGAAATCATAACTACCCCTCGTTGTGGATTTTCCATGCGGGCGGACGCTACGGCCATGCGGCCGAGGTCCGCCGCTCCGGCGGGATGAGTCTGCGGGGGATGGGGTTGCTTGCGGAGCGTTCTGGCCCGCAGGCATCAGCAACGGCCAGGGAAGGGGGAACGGTCCCGCCGGGGAGCGCTTAAGCGCCATCCTGCAAATGCCGTGCGCTAGCGTGGGAAAAATATGAAGCCGTGCGCCGAACACAGGGCAGCCGCGTGGCAGACCCGGTTTTAAACCTCTCCAGCAATCAAGAATTATTAGTAATTGCCAATAAGGTCATCATCGGCGGGTGGATCAAAAAAAAACCGCATACCCCCTCTCAAATGGCGGTCTGCGCCCGGTCACGGTGCACCGCAAGGCCGTTTCCGGCCCGGGTGGGCAAAAATGGCCTACCGGCACTGTTCTTGGATGGTTTACCGCGATTTTCGCCTCTCAAGCGTCAGAACTTCGGCGTTTTCAGGCAACCAAGCTGTGAAAGAGTTACTCCCTGTCCTGAGCCTGAAGTTCTCGAGTCGTGCCAGGCGCAAATTTCTTCCAAATGTCATGCAAGCTGTGGCAGGATGGGCTAGAAGTTTACAATCAGCCACACAGGAGGACATCATGTCTGAAAAGACCGTTTTCTTGAACATCGAGGATACAATGCTGCGTTACGACGCCGCCGTGCTGCTGCGCCAACTGGCCGATTCCCTGGCCCAGGGCGGATTCCCCTCCGAGGGCGGATGCGTGGCGGTGGGCAATGACGTCAAAGTGGAATGCAAGGGCAAGCTCAAGGCCAAGGAAGGCGGCTGCAAAGGCTCCCTGAAGGTCGAAATCGCCTGGGCGGCCCAGTCCTGACACGGCGGGCGGGCATCACCCTGTTTGGTGCGGCGGTCGCCCCGTCCGGGGGGCTTCCGCCGCCATTTTTTCGATGATCCGCCAATAATCCAGGGCCATGCGCTCCGCAGTGAAGTGGCGCAGCGCCCTGGCGCGGGCCTCCCGGCCCATCCCCCTGGCCAGCCCCTGGTCGCAGAGCAGCCGGGCGCACGCCCCGGCAATCCGGGGCTCGTCGCCCGGCCGGACCACGAAGCCCTCCACGCCGTCCGTCACCTGCTCGGGCACCCCGCCCACTCCGTACGCGGCCACCGGCACGCCCAGGGCCATAGCCTCCAGCACCACCAGCGGGTGGTTGTCCGCCAGGGTGGGGTACACCAGCACGTCCGCCGCGCGCATGAGCGAGCGCAGCGTGTCGCCCTCGAGATAGGGAAACACGGCCAAACCTTCGGCCATGCGGCTCTCATCCCCTCCGGCGACCACACCCAGGGTTCCGGGGGCAAGCTCCCTGACCAGCGAAAAGATCGACTCGATGCGCCCTCCCCCCTTGTAGGCCGCGCGCACCCCGCCATGCGCCAGGAAGAGCGCCGTCCTGGCTTGGGGCGCGATGCCGAAGGCCGCCCGCGCCGCGCGTTTGTCCTCCAGTTCCAGGGGGACGCTCACGCCGTTGGGCACCACCTTGACCCGGCAGTCCGGCCACACCTGCCGCAACTGGCGCGCCAGCCAGGCCGAGGGGGAAACCAGCAGGGGCGCGAGCTTGCGCACCAGCTCGAATTTGACCGCCCGAACCCTGGCGGAATCCGCGAATCCACGGGGGCAAGGGTCGGGGCAGCCTTGCTCCAGCTTGGGGCAGTCCAGCGGATAGACGCAACCGCCCGTGAACAGCGAACAATCGTGCACTGTGAGCAACGGTTTCCGCCCGGCGGCGAGGAAGCCCTCCAGCAGGGCCGCCCAGTCCGTTGTGGCGTGCACGTGGACGACAGCATCCGCCGGGGCCTCGAAGGCCACGCGCTCGGGCTTGACCGGAGCCGCATCCTGCCCGCCGCCCTGGCATTGGCTCCCTGGCGGGGCGGACTCAAGGGCCTCGCAGCTCAACGTCACCCGCCAGGAGGCCTCGCGCTGGGCCTGCGCCAGCGAGTGGGCCACGGCGGCAGCCCCCCCGCGCCGCTCCAGCAGCATATGATGGTGGACGGCAAGGTTCTCAGCCACGGCTGCGCTCCAGAAGATCGTGCTTGAGGCACCAGAGCACCAGGGCGCGGGCCTGCTCCTCCCCGGCCTGAGGAACCGCCGTGCGCAGCCTCTCGCAGAGCGCGAGCGCGGGAAGGGGCTTGCGGGCCAGCACCAGCATCGGGCGCAGGGCCTCCATGGGCAGCACGCCCTCCAGCCCTTCATAGACCACCGGGAAATCCTGCCCTCGGTACACGGCGTTGCCCAGGCGGCTGAGTACCAGCGGCGGCGACGTCTCCAGGCTGTGGGAGGGATAGCTCCCGAATACGGCGGCGTAGGGCACGGCCACCGGGTGCGCGGCAGTTCCGGGCCGGGGCGCTGGCTGTGCCCAAAGCCGTTCCCAGAGCTCCACATGGCGCGCGGCGATGGATTCCCAGGAGTATCCGGCCATTGCGGCGCTGGCCCGGCGGCCCATTTCCCGCCTGAGAACGGGGTCCCCGGCCAAGCGTGCGATGGCTTCGGCCATGGAGGGCACGTCCACGGCTAGGCGCTGGGCCAGCAGGAGGTGCGTGTG
>JBKICO010000412.1:0-2697 GCA_046567065.1 Acidobacteriota bacterium | reverse complement strand
GTCGAGGGGAGCGATATTCCGGCCCAATGGTGGACGCTTTTTCATTCGGAAGCGCTCGACCAGCTCATCCGCCGAGCCCTTGCGGACAGCCCGACTCTGGCCTCAGCGGAAGCCGCCCTCAGGCAGGCCCGCGAAAACCTGAACGCAACCGCCGGGACGGTCCTCTACCCGAGTGTGGACGCCAACCTCTCGGCATCGCGCCAGGGAATCACGGGCGCTTCCACCGGTGTTTCCGGCGACGTCACCACTACATACAACCTGTTCAACGCCTCGGTGAACGTCTCCTACACGCTCGACCTGTTCGGCAAGGGCAGGCGGGAGCTCGAAGGGCTACGCGCGCAGATCGACTATCAAAAGTTCCTTCTCCAGGGCGCGCATCTCACCCTTGCCTCCAATATCGTCACGGCCGCGGTGAAAGAGGCCTCCCTGCGCGGCCGGATTCAGGCGTACGAGGCGATTGTGGCGGCCCAGACCAGGCAGTTGAACATGGTGACGCGCCAGTCGCTCCTCGGAGGGGCAGCCCAGTCGGACGTCCTGGCCCAGCAGGCGCAGCTGGCCCAGACCAGGGCCATCCTGCCTCCCCTGGAAAGCGAGCTGGCCATCACGCGCAACCAGCTGGCGCTTCTTAGCGGCCAGTTCCCCGGCAATGCGGCGCTTCCGGAATTCCGGCTCGAGGAGTTCAAGCTCCCGAGCGAGCTGCCCGTGAGCCTTCCTTCCGCACTCGTGAGAGACCGCCCCGACATCCGCGCCAACGAAGAGCTGATGCACGCCGCAATGGCCAACGTCGGCGTGGCCACGGCCAACCTCTACCCGCAAGTTACCCTTTCCGCCTCCGCCGGGTCGAGCGCCCTGCGGGTCGAGGACCTCTTCTCTCCCGGCACCGGGATCTGGAGCGTCGGGGCCGGGCTGCTTCAGCCGATCTTCCACGGCGGCGAGCTGACGGCCAAGAGGCGCGCGGCCATTGCCGCCTACGAACAAGCCTTGGCCCAGTATCGGGAAACCGTGCTCAAGGCCTTCCAGGAAGTGGCGGATGTGCTCCAGGCCCTGGAAGCCGACGCGCGCACCCTGCGCGCGCAGACCGAAGCCGAGGCGGTCGCCCGTGACTCTCTTACCCTGACCGAAAAGCAGTTCGAGTACGGCGCGACGAACTACCTGACCCTGCTGAACGCCCAGCGCCAGCACAACCTCGCGCTTGTCGCCCTGGTTCAGGTCCAGTCCAACCGCTTCGCCGATACGGCGGCTCTCTTTCAGGCCCTTGGACGGGTCTGGTGGGAGGAAAAAGGGAACGAAGAAGAGCGTCCATTCGGTTTTCCATTCAAAAGCGGGAAAATCGATAAAGCAGAGCGCAACTCGCCATCCAAGCCGATCTCTGAGGAGAAATATTGATATGAAGAAACGGTTCATCCTAACGGCAATAGTCCTGATTCTTCTTGTCGCCGCTCTCGCCGGAGTCAAGGCCCTCCAGATCGGGGCCATGATCGATCAGGGCAAGAAGTTCGTTCCCCCGCCTGAAACCGTTACCTCGGCCCCGGTCTCGTCCGAAACATGGAAGAGCGCCCTGAGCGCGGTGGGAACGCTCACGGCGGTCCAGGGGGTCACGGTGGCCGCGGAGCTTCCCGGCAAGGTCACGAAGATATCCTTTGAACCTGGCCGTTCCACAGGCCGGGGGGATTTGCTGATCAGCCAGGACACGACCTCCGAGGAAGCGGAGCTTCCGGGGGCCGAGGCCCAGGTCAAGGTGGCCAAGGCGGATTTGGACCGGGCGACCAAGATGATTGCGGATAAGATCATATCCCAGGCCGACCTCGACAAGGCCGCGTCCAGCTACGAGCAGGCGGTCTCCAAGGTGAACGCCATTCGCGTGACGATTGCCAAGAAGAATATCCGCGCGCCCTTCGGCGGCCGCCTCGGTATCCGACAGGTCAATCTGGGTCAGATCCTCAAGGAAGGGGACGCCATAGTAACACTGCAATCCCTGGACCCGATCTTCGTGAACTTCACTCTTCCGCAGCAGCAGCTCTCGCAACTCAAGACCGATCTTCCCGTGCGCATTACCTGCGACGCCCTGCCCGGCGTGACCGTCAATGGCCGCATCACCACCATCAACCCGCTCGTGGAGAGCGAAACCCGAAACGTCCAGGTTCAGGCGACGGTGTCGAACAAGGAGGAAAAACTCCGCCCCGGCATGTTCGTCAACGTGGCGATCGACCTCCCCGTCCAGGACATGGTGCTGATCGTTCCCGCCACTGCCGTGCTCTATGCGCCCTACGGCGATTCGGTCTTCGTCATTGAAAAGAACAAGGAAGGCAACGGCGAGGCGCTGCGCCAGCAGTTCGTCCGGCTTGGAGAGAAACGCGGCGACTTCATCGCCGTTTCGAGCGGACTCAAGGAGGGGGAGAACATCGTGAGCACGGGGGTTTTCAAGCTGAGAAACGGCCAAGCCGTGTCGGTGGACAACAAGCTCGCCCCGGCCTTCAAGCAGACGCCAACGCCGGAGAACAACTAAGCCATGAAGCTCACCGACATTTTCATACGCCGTCCCGTGCTGGCCCTGGTGGTGAATCTCGTGATCATCATCGCCGGAATCCAGGCCATCCGCTCCCTGAACGTCCAGCAGTACCCCAAGAGCCAGAATGCCGCGATCACCGTCTCGACGGTCTACGTGGGAGCCAGTGCGGATCTGGTGAGCGGGTTTAT
>JBKICO010000411.1:0-4525 GCA_046567065.1 Acidobacteriota bacterium | reverse complement strand
AACGAAAGAGACGCTACGTTTTTGTAGGCCTTCGCATCTTCGGCCAGAGCAAGGCGACGTTGGGGAATCTAGGCGAGGGTCGGAAAAAAGTGGAGCGCGTCACCGTTTCCAAGGAAACGGTGACGCGCGTACGGAGAGAAATATGCTGGTTTGGATTGTTACTTTGCTCGCAAATATGTCACTAACAAACGGTACAAGTCGAATTAAAACTGCACTTCAGTTGTCTTCTGTTACACATCAACTACTACCTTCTCAAACATGCTGAATTTGCAAAACTCTTTGTTGCCCCAGGAGTACTTTTTGTAAATTCTTCGAGCGCACCCTTAACAAGACACGGATATACATCCATCAACTTCTTACCACCTTCACTCTGAACTTCACCATTCCAAATAATTGACAAACCAGGCTTTCTCCCACTAAACATCGACTTGGAATCAACCACGATAATTCGAATTTTATTTAAATTTGTCATTGAAGGAGTTGCCATTTGTTGTAACGCTTTCGACTTATTATAAGCTGCAGACTGCACACCGCTGCTTGAGCCAGATGCAATAGCTGCTTGCATTTGCATATCAGACAATGAGCTTTGAATTCTTGAAAGAGCTACATCTGCCTTGTCCACAACTGATTCAGTTGCAAACGAGATAAGCACGATCATATCCGGACGAGTATTATCAGCTACGTATCCATTAACAATCAACCCGCTAGAAACTTCGCTCAATATCAGCTTTGAATCTATATTTTTGCCTTCGTAAATATCGTACACGTAAAAAGATTTATACTCACTCCACGACGAATCTAGACTAGATGCGGCCTTTACATTCATCGTCGTATTCACACACGCAGTTTGAATTATCAAAGCACAGCTTACAGAAAACCAGACACCAACATTTCGCGCATAGCTATTTACGATACTCACTGCGAGCCTCCATTGCACTATCGCATAAATCATTGCATCCTGTAGCCATTGCCTTTCTACACGTACAATCAAAAATAAACGACACCATGAACATAAAAATAAGGTGCGCATCAGAACTAGCTATCGGTACACTCACGCAAATTGATGACTTTACAAAATACAAATTAGACTGTCGACGAAATACCTTGACGAGAACAATTGTGTTATCCATGCGAAATCTCGTGGCTACTAAATTTAACACAAGGAGTTATCACAACGTTTTACTTGACCACTGTGGGCATTATGTTGTTATCAGCATTCAAACACATGAGTGCTGGCGGTAAACACCGACACAAAGACAAATACAGACAATAACTACGAGCCGTCGCCGCCATCCACTATGCCCGTCTTGCCCAGCAGGATTTTTCTGGCGAGCTTACCCGCCTCGTAGCTGGTCTCCTTCCACCAGAACCAGCCCGAGGTGTTGGCGTTCAGCGGAATTTCATAGAGCCGGGTCGCCCTGCCCTGGTTCTGGTCGTAATAGCCGCAGGCCACGGCCACGTAGCGGGCGTTTTCGGCGCGGTCCAGGCGCAGGGTCTCGCTGGAGCCCGGCTGCACCTTCACGCGCTGCACGCCCACAACGCCTGGGTCGAACTCGCGGCATTCCAGCAGGCTAGAGACCCCCGTGGGGCTGGCGGCCAGCCCCTGGAATGCGGCCGGGTTGGCGAGTTGGTACACGCACACGTCCAGGGCATGAGCCGCGCCGTCGTATTCATTGAGAAAAGGGTCTGCCGTGAAAGTCAGCTCCAGGGCCTTGGGCGCGTAGCTCCAGTTTCCGGCTTCGGGGCTGAAGGATGGCCCGGTTTTCTGCGAAGCGGGTGCGGAAGTGCCGCCGCTCCCCCCGCATCCGGCGCTGAAAGCGGAGAAGGCCGCCAGGGCCAGCATCGCCATGAGTGTCAACAGCTTGCGCATGGATCCCTCCATAGGAATTCCGGGACTCAACATCGCCAGGCGGCACAATGTCAAGGCCCGCTCCCGCACGCGGCCCAGTACCGGCCACGCCGGGCCGCTGCCCGATCAGGGCCCTGCCGCGCGGGGCGCCGGAGCGGATGCCCGGGGGGGCACACACACCCCGATTGGGCAAACTCCTCCATGATTCACCGATGTTACGCCCTCATTATCGCCAGGGTGCGAACGCAACGGCTATTGCTCGTCAAGATGAAAATAATTTCAAAGAGACAAATAGGGGTTGCCTTCGTTTGTTTACTGGCTATATTCAGCCCTTCGGCAACTCAACCAGCATCCATTTTCTTGATTCTTGGGCGTTCTTTTTACAGCTCCAAGCGATTTGAAATGACGTGCTACAAACAGGAGCAACAGCCCATGTCCAAGAAACTCTATGTCGGCAATCTTTCCTTCAATTCCACCGAAGATGAAATCCGTAACCAGTTCGCCACCTTCGGCGAAGTCATCAGCGTGAGCCTGATCACCGATCGCGAGACCGGCCGCCTGCGCGGCTTCGGCTTCGTTGAGATGGACGACGAAGGCGCCCGCGCCGCCATCCAGGGCATGGACGGCAAGGACTTCGGCGGCCGCACCCTGAAGGTCAACGAGGCCCAGGACAAGCCCCGCTCCAGCGGCGGACGCGATGGCTACGGCAGCCGTGGCGGCTACGGCGGCCGCTGGTAATACCGGCCCCCCGCTTGCCCGCAGTGATTCGAAAGGCCAGGACGTGTTCCTGGCCTTTTTCTTTCCCCCGCCTGGACAATCCCCGACCTGCCGCGCCGGGGGGACGTCTCCCGCCGGACATCGGCACGATAAATGCTTAGATTGCGAAGAGATAGAATGACAGTTCGGGACCGTGGCCCTGTAACCAGCGCACGGTGCGCCGCGTCTTGCTTGGCATGGGGCCGCCCGGCCCCGGAGGAGGTTTTCGCCATGCACACGCCGCCCAAGGCGCTCGAACTGCGCTTCCTGGTGCCGCCGCACCTTGAGGAGGCCGCACGCAAGGCCATAGCGCCCTATGCCGTGGGGGAGTGCCCCTCCGGCCCGGCCAGGCCGTCCACCCCGGCAAGCCACACGCGCTGCCTGCTCAGCGGCCAGGAGCTGGCGGAACTGCTCGGCGACTCCGCCTGATCCGGTCCGGGGCTTGCGCCCATTCCGTCAGGGACATTCCGCAAACTCCGTTGCGTCCGCTCCCTTGATGGCCTTCAAGCATGCCGGGGCGCGGCGCTAGCCGGTCAGCTCCCGGTAAAGGGCCTCAAGCTCCGCCGCCTCCTGGGCCACTGTCTTCACCGGAGGGATGGCCGCCGCAAGCGATCCCAAAAGCCCAGGCTCGTCGCGCATCCTGCCGATGGCCTGGGCCAACGCACGCGCGTCGCCGTTTGCGAACAGCAGGCCCCAGACCCCGAAGCCCAACATTTCAGGCACACCGCCAACGTCCGAGGCGATCACCGGCACCTTGGCCGCCAGGCACTCCGAGACCACCAGGGGCGTGTTCTCGCTGCGCGAGGGCATGACCACCGCGTCCGCCGCCGAGAGGATGCGCTCCAGGTCCGCCGGGCCGTAGCCGCCGTGCCAGGTGGCCGCGCCCGGCGGGTGCGAACGCTTCAGGCGCTCCACGTAGTCCGGCACGCAGGGGATGCCGTGCACGTCCAGGGTCACGCCCTCCCAGCCCAGGATGTCCAGCGCCTCGAAGACCACGTCCAGGCCCTTGGCCGGGGCCACGATGCCCAGATAGGCCAGCCTGAGCGGCCCGCCCTGACGCTCCGGCCTCGCCACCGGCCCCAGCGGGCGCTGCCCCAGCGGGATGCGCCGGAACATGCGCGGGTTCAGGCCCTGGCGGCGCAGGCGCTCCTCCTGAAAACCGGCCAGGCTCACCACGCAGTCCAACCCCGCCACCACTCGCCGCAGGTGCTCGTCCCGTGCGGCGAAGCAGGATTCCAGGGCCACGGGATCTGTTGAGAGCGCGCCGCCCGGCCTGCGCTGTGCGAAGCAGCGGGCGCATTCGGCGGGCTGCGGGGCCGCGGGGGCGCAGGGGCTCATGTCCGCGTGCAGGAAGTGGGGCTGCTCGCAAACCAGCCACAGGTCGTGCAGGGTCAGAAGCGTCGGGATGCCCTCGCGGCGCGCGGCGTCCGCCAGGGAGGCCGAGAGGTCGAAGAAGTGGTGGAAGTGCACCACGTCGGGCCGCTCGGCGCGCAAAAATTCCGCGAAGCGACGCCCGGCCTCGGGGTTGTCGTGGGCCAGGGCGAAGGCCGCAGCGTCGCGGTCCGGCGGGGGCGGGTCCAGCTCCAGGCGGGCCACCCTGATTCCCTGCGCCTCCTCCATGACCAGCCCGCCGCCGGGCGAGCGCCTGGGGCACAGGGCCAGCACCTCGTGCCCGCGCCGCGAAAGCTCCAGGGCCACGTCCAGGGTGTGCAATTGGGTGCCGCCGATCTCGTGCGGGGGCATGCCGTGGGCCACCATGAGTATCTTCATGCCCTGCCCCTACGCATGTTCCCGGTTGTAGGCGTCCACGAAGGCCTCCATCTCACCAGACAGCTCCCGGAAGCGCTGCCGGGGGATATTTTTGCAGAAGCAGTTGCTGGGGCTCTGATGGTTGTAGAGCGTCACGTCGAAGCCCTCGTC
>JBKICO010000410.1:0-2632 GCA_046567065.1 Acidobacteriota bacterium | reverse complement strand
GGAAGTAGCGCTCGTCGAACCCGCCCAGCCGCTCGAACACCTCCCGCCTGAAGACCATGGCCGCGCCATGGATCGCATCCACCTCCCGCGTGGAGTCGTGGTCCCAGGTGGAGTAGTAGGGCCGCCCCGCGATGGGGTTGCGCGGAAAGCGGAAGGCCAGGGCCGAGTGTTCGAGGAACTCGTTGAACAGCGAATGGAAGGAGCGCGCCCCCCCGTAATGGATGCTGCCGTCGGACTCGAGTATTTTCGGCCCAGCCGCCCCGGCGTGAGGGTGGGCGTCCAGGTAGGCGCAGAGGATGGCCGCCGCGTTGGTGACCATGCGGGTATCCGGGTTGAAGAAGAACAGGTAGCGGCCGGAGCTGTGCCGGGCCCCCAGGTTGCACCCGGCCCCGAAGCCCGCGTTGGTGGCGTTGCGCACCAGCGTGATGCCCGGGTCATGGGCCAGTTCGTCCACGCCCTGGGCGGAGTCGTTGTCCACGACCACGATCTCGTAGCTGACGCCCCGGGTCTGTTCGCGCACGGTGCGGACGGATTCCAGGATCTCTCCCTGGGAGTTCCAGTTCACGTATATGAATGAGACGTCCATGGCTGTTCCATCGGCTTCAGGCGCGCGGGGCCGCGCCCTGTTGGTAGATGGCCTGGAGTGAGCCGATCATGTCCGCTGGGGCGAAGCGTTGCAGGGCCAGGGCGCGTCCGGCCTCGCCCATCAGGCGGCGCTGCTGCGGGGAGTCGATGAGCTGGCGCAGGCGGGCCGCCAGCCGTGCTTCGTCGCCCACGGGGAAGAGATAGCCCGTGCTCCCGTGCTCCACGCAGTCGCGCACGCCCAGGGCGTCGCTGCCCACCACGGGCCTGCACAGGGCCATGGCCTCCAGCAGGGAGTAGGGCAGCCCCTCCATGTGCGAAGACAGCACCAGCACGTCGCACGCCGCCAGCAGGGCGCGCACGTCCGTGCGCCAGCCCAGGAAGCGCACCTCCTCCTCAATCCCTTCGGCCCGGCACAGGGCCTCCAGTTCCGCGCGCTGCGGGCCCTCACCGGCCAGAAGCAGCACGAAGTCCCGCCGTTCATCCGCCAGCAGGGCGGCCGCGCGCACCAGGGTGCCCACGTCCTTCTGGGAATCGAAGCGCGCCGTGGAGAGCAGCACGCAACGCCCGGGAGGCAGCTCCAGCCCGGCGGGGGGAGCCGGGGCGGCCCCGGGGACGGGAAAGGCCAGGTCGCGCGGGACGGCGTTGTTGATGCGCACCAATCGCGGGTCCGCGCCGAAGGCTTCGGCGATCCCGTCGTACTCCGAGGGCGATACCGCGATCAGCTTGTCGCACAGGGGCAGCAGGGCCCGCTCCAGCCCCAGGTAGAGGGTGCGTTTCAGGTCCTGGTGGCGCAGGAAATAGATCAGGTGGGAGGTGTAGGCCACCACGCGCGGCCGCCAGGACAGGGTGGCCAGCCGCCCCACGGCCCCGGCCAGGGAGCTGTGGCAGTGCAGCACGTCCGGGCGCACCTGGCGCAGCAGCCGCGCCATGGCCCACACGGCCCGGGCGCAGCCGGGCAGGTCGAGGCCCGGAGGGGTCTCCAGGGTGTGGACCGCAAGCCCGGCCTCGGCGAACATCGTCCAGTAGCCTTCGGCCTCGTCCGGCAGGTAGGCCCTGTCCAGCAGGCGGTCGGAAAATGCGCCGATCAGCTCGAACCTGTCATGGTCGATCTGCTCCACGATGTCCTGCACATGGCGGCGCACGCCGCCCAGGGAGGCGGTGTGCAGGAGCACCCGGATACGCCCGCCGGAGGAGTTCATTTTGCGGCGCCCAGGGCCGGGGCTTCGCTGGCGGCTTCCTGGCCCGGGGCCTCTTCACGGGCGCGGAGGCTCATCAGCGCGAAGGCCATGCCGATGCTGATGAAGAAGAGCTTGGTCACCTTGGAGAACAGGTGCACGTCCGCGAACATGCCCGCGAGCAAATAGACCAGGGCCGCCTGCAGCAGGATGTTGCACCTCTGGGCTGTTCGCTCATGCCCCTGCCTGCGCAGCAGGCGGATGCGTTTCACGAACTGGTAGTACACGGTGCCCAGGAAGAAGCTCAGGGTCGCGAAACCCAGCACGCCCTGCTCCACCAGGGAAGTCAGGAGCATGTTGTCCGCCACGAAGATCTGCTGCACGTCCAGCCCCTCGGGCACCGGCGCGCTGTCAACGTACTCCAGGTAGCGGTGCTCGAAGTTCATGTGGCCGATGCCGAAGGGGAAGTTGTCCCCGGTCATGGCCAGGCCCACCTGCCAGTAGTACAGGCGGTTGTACATGTTGGTGGGGTCCAGGATGCGCCTGCCGAAGGGCGTGTTGCCGTACACCAGCAGGAACCCGAGCAGGCAGACCCCGAACATGACCGCCATCACAGGCAGGACGCGCCGCACCCTGGAGAAGTTGCACACGGTCCAGGCCACGGCCAGGGCGAGCCAGACGCCGCGCGTGTAGTTGAGCACCACGCCCAGCAGGGCCAGGGCAAGCAGGGGGTATTTCACAAGCGGGGGCTTGTCCCGCAGGTAGGCCTGGACAAAGGGGAAGCCCATGGCCAGGAAGGTGCCTGCCTCCGACGGATGGAAGAACACCGCGTAGGGCCGGTAATAGCTGCCCATGACCGTGTACCTGGAGGG
>JBKICO010000409.1:4693-5116 GCA_046567065.1 Acidobacteriota bacterium | reverse complement strand
AGGCCCGCCGGGTGATGACCAGGCCGCCTGGCACGGGCAGCCCGGCCCGCGTGAGCGCCCCCAGGGGCTGGGCCTTGCCCCCGGCCTGCTCGCGCATGTCCGCGCCCACCTCGGCCAGGGGCAGCCAGACCGCCCCCCGCGCGTTGCGGCCGCGCTCCAGGGCCTCGTCCAGATGCGCGCGCAAAACTTCCAGCCGGGGATACAGCCCGGCGTAGGCGTTGCCCGTGAGCCGATTGAGCCCGTCGGCCAGCTCCAGCACGATCTCGCACAGATCCGCCGCCCGGGCCTCCATGACGGAGCGCTCATTCTCCAGCAGCAGGCGGTCCACGTCGGCCATGGCCTCCAGGGCGCGCTCGTTGTCGGCCAGCAGGATGCGGAACATGTGGTAGCGGGCCTTGACCGAGCGCAGGGCCTCGCCCTTGC
>JBKICO010000409.1:0-4683 GCA_046567065.1 Acidobacteriota bacterium | reverse complement strand
GCTCCCTGCGCTTGCGCCAGCCCTCGGTCAGGCGGGAGAACAGGCCGGCCATCAGCCCGCCTCCGTGAGCCCGGAGGCTTCCAGGAAGCGGCGGGTGAATTCGGCCACATGGGCCTCGGAGGTCAGCTCCACGTCGAGCTGCCGGGTGTAGGCCGTGAGCGCGCCCAGGAAGCGCAGCGTCTCCATTGCGTCGGCGGGCTCCATGAGTTTCTTCTTGCCCACCACCAGGTCCCCCTTGCGCGTGGCCCGGAAGCCCAGCCGCTCCAGCACCCCCAGGATCAGGTCCGCCCGCCTGGCGCGGCGGTCGCCGTCCGCGAAGCCCCCGGCGAAGCGGAAGTACACGAAATTGTGCTCGGGCCTGGGCGATACCAGGGCGTCCACCACGCTGAAGTGGTAGCCCAGGCGCAGGGTGATGTTGGCGTAGTCCTTTGAGGCCACGGCCAGGTTGAGCCCCGCGCTGCCCGCCGGGGCCGACAGGGCCTGCGAGGTGCGCCCCATGCCGGAGATGATGTCACCCAGGGAGAGGCTGGCCGGGGCCTGGCGGCGGGCGTCCTTGAGCAGCAGGCCCTCCAGGAAGGCGCGCAGGGGCAGGCTGGCCACGTCCGCCAGCCGGACGCCGCCCTTGCCCTCTTCCAGGCCGCCGCCCACGTCCACCACGCTCAGGGGGAAGGGGGATTCGTCCTCCAGGCGGCGGGCCGCGCCCATGCCCTCCCGCTGCCCGGCGTCGATGTGCAGCAGCAGGTCCACGGCCTTCTCGTGGGCGAAATGGATGATGTCGTGGCAGGTGCGGCAGTGCGCCGCGTCGAAGTCGGCGGCCTGGGGGTCCACCAGGTTCAGGGGCCGGATGTGGCGCAGGAGCCTTCGCAGCACCAGGTATTCCGGCTCGGCCCCGGAGGCCTGCCCCTGCAGGGCGCTCTGGCGCAGCAAGGCCTCGGCCACGCCGCGGTAGACCGCGCCCTGGTCCGCGTCCACGGTCACCAGCGAACCGGGTTCCAGCCCCGTGGCCCCCTTGAGCCCGAACAGGGCCGGGACGCGGTTCTCCCGCGCGACGGTGGCCAGGTGGCTGGCCGGGGTGCCCACCTCGGCCAGGAGCGCGCCCAGGCGCGGCACGATGCGCGACAGCGCCGGGGTGGCGCTGCGGGCCGCGCCCACCGCCCCCAGAGGCACGTACTCGGGGAGGGTGTCGTCGCCGATCATAACCACCGGACCCGCGCCCACGCCGCCGCAGGCGATCTGCCCGCCGTCCAGGAGCACGTCGGCCTCGGTGGGAAATTCGAGCCCCTCGGCCTCCTCCGCCTCGGCCCAGTCCGGGAAGGCCGTGGAGGCGGGCTCCAGCCCCGTGAGCCGCAGCTCGCCGCCCGGGGTGAGCGCCCAGCCCAGCACGCAGGGTCCGCCCAGGGCGCGCTCGGCGGCCAGGCCCAACTCGGCCAACAAGGCGGCCTGCGCCGGGAGCAGCCAGGCCGAACCGCGCAGCCGCCTGCCCACGGCGGGGTCCAGGGCCTTGCCGCCCGGCAGGGTCCGGCCCAGGGGTTTGGGGGCGATGCGGGTGCGCAGGGGCTCGTGCGGAGCCGAGCGGGAGAGCCAGGCCCGGTCCCTTGCCTCGGGTTCGCCGGGCGGATGGGCCACCAGGAGCATGGAGGGCGGGAGGTTGGGGTCGAAGGCCAGGGTCTGCAACGTGCCCAGCACCTCGGCCCGCGCTTCGGGGCGCAGGCACACGGCCAGGGAAGGCCCCGTGGAGACGCCCTCGCCGTGCGCGGCAAAGCCCAGCACGGCCGCGGCGGCGGAGGCGGCGGTTTCGGCGCGGGCCGCGTCCAGCACATTGCCGGCCCTATCCGGCCCGGCCTCCAGCAGGGTCAACTCCAGGGGGGCGGGGCCGCCCAGGCGGGTGAAAAGCTCCGTGACACCGGCCACGACCTCGCCCATCGCGGACTCGCGCTCCAGAGGGTCCGGCCCGGCCAGGGCGGCCATCCCGGCGGTGGTCACGGCCAGACCATCGGGCGCGGGCAGGCCCATGCGCCCGCCAAGCACGGCCAGGCCCACGTTGCCCAGGCCCACCAGGGGCTCCATCTCCCAGTCGATGGCGGAAAAGGGCAGCACGCGGCTGGCGGCCTGTGGCCCCATGCCGCCGGAGAGCACGTCCTCCAGGGTGTCCTTGACCTCCAGGTAGGCGTCGTAGAGCTCCACGTAGCCCTCGTCGGCCATGCCGTTCAAGTGGTAGGCCACACGGTGGGTCAGGGTGCAGACGTCGCGCACGGCGGTCTCCAGGAAGACCTTGTCGAACACGTATTCGCCGCCCAGGGCGCGGTCCATCTGGGCCATGCGCTCGAGCACCGCCGTGTTGCACTCCAGGATGCGCTTGAAGGTGCGCAGCAGGAAGCGGGCGGAGCCTGGCTCCATGGCCGCTTCGCGCCTGTGGTCCGTCTTGCCCATGCCCCTCCCAGAATTCAGCATTCCATGTGGGATTCCAAAGGGCGTAGCCCTTTGGCCGCCGGAGGCCTTTGCCTGTCCAGGCTCCGGCCTTGGCCTCCGCGCCGCCGGAGCGCCGCTGTATTTGAAGAACATCGCCGCTCCGGCGGCGCGGAGGCCAAAGCCGGACCCCGCCTCGGATCACCGCGTTTCAAGCGTGGCAAACAAGCATGGCCTTGATGCTCCAGGCGCCCCTCGCCCGAACGGCGTCGAGCCTTCCGAAAACCGCTACCGCCCTTCCCCCAGCCCCTTTTCCTTCTCGATGCGCTTCACGCCGTCGAGAATCTCGGCCAGCTTGAAGGGCTTGGCCACGAAGTCGAACACGCCCTTGCGGAAGGACTCCCGCGCGGTCTCCATGGTGGCGAACCCGGTGATGACGATGACGCCCGTCTTCGGGTGCAGGGTCTTGACCTTGCCCAGGAAGGCCAGGCCGTCCAGGCCCTCCATCTTGAGGTCGGTGATGACCACGTCGAAGCTGCGGCGGCTGACGCACTCCAGGGCCTCGGCCGGGTTGGTGAAAGCCTCCACCTCGTAGCCCGCCTTCTGGAAGAAGGGCTTGAGGCGCTTGCAGACGATGGGCTCATCGTCGAGCACCAGGATGCTCGTCCTGCGCCTGGGGCTGGCTTCCGGCGCGTTCGTATCGGTGTCGGCGGTCATTCTTTGGCCTCCCTCAGAGCGGCGAGTCTTTGCAGGAATTCATCGGCCCGCATCCGGCAGGCCTCGTCCGAGTCCATCAGGGCGTCGAGCTGGCGCGTATACCCTATCAGTGCGCCAAGCATGAACATCTTGTCCAGCATGGCCCGGGTGGGGTGCTTCTTGACCCGTCCGGTGACCATGTCGCCCTTGGTCTCCACCTTGAAATCGAACTGCTCCAGGATGGTGCTCACCAGCCTGGCCCGGCGGGAGCGGCGGGTCAGGTCCGTGACGCCGCCCATGAAGCGGAAGAAGATGGCGTTGTCGTTGATGGAGCCGCCCAGGTAGGCGTCCACCACGGTGAAGTGGTAGCCCAGGCGCAGGTGCAGGTTCAGGTACTCCCGGGAGACCACGGCCAGGTTGCGGCCCATCTTGGCCGGGTGGGACTGGTCCGCCGAGAAGGTCCTGGTCACGCTGGACATGAAGGAGCCGATGTCCACCGCCACGGGCCTGGTCTCCCACATGCCCTGGGCGTTCATGCCCTCCATCAGGGCGCGCAGGGGGCGGCAGCGCAGCTGCTCCTCCCCGACCTCGTCGCCCGTGCCGGGCTCCAGGCCGGGCTCCAGGCCGCCCTCCACGTCGATGACGGTCAGGCCCAGGGGCAGGCGGGTGGCCAGCCTGCGGGGCGCGCCCTCGGTGATCTCCTGGTGGGTCTCCGCCAGGGAGATGAGCTTGTCCACGGCGCGCTGGTGCACGTAGCGGGCGATGTCGTGGAAGGTCTTGGCGGCCTCGGGCCGGAAGGACTCGGCATTGGGGTCCAGCAGGGTCAGGGGGCTCACGTGCCGCAGCACGCGCTTGAGGGTGCGATACTCCCAGGACTCCTCGAACACGTCCTCCTTGGAGAGCTCGTAGCGGCACAGGGCCTCCACCGCGCCCTCGTAGACCACCTTGTGGTCGGCATCCAGGGTGATCTCGCGGCCCTGCTCCAGCACGCGGGTGGCGTTGCCCGCGCCCACCAGGGTGGGCACGCGCAGCTCCCGGGCGATGGTGGCCATGTGCCCGGTGGCCGAGCCCACGTCCGTGATGATGCCCCGGCAGCGGGGCATGATCCGGGCGAAGCGCGGGGAGGAGTGGCGCGCCACCAGGATGGCCCCGTAGGGGAACCCGTCCAGGTTCTCCTCCGGCCCCACCAGGTGCACCCTGCCGGAGGACACCCCGCCCATGGCGGTGATGCCCTTGCCGGAGAAGACCACCGGGGCGTCCTTGGCGGCCTCGGACACGTCCTCGTCCAGGGAGCAAGTGCGCGGGCGGATGGAGAGGGGCCTGGCCTGGAGCACCACCAGTTCGCCCTCGCGGTTGAAGGCCCATTCCACGTCCAGGGGGCGTTTGAAGAAACGCTCCAGATTCATGGCCGCCTCGGCCAATTGGAACAGGCGGGCGCCGTCCAGGCAGGCGGCGTTGCGCAGCTCCTCGGGCACGGGCTCGGTGCGGGTGCCTCCGGCCGGATCCAGCACCAGGCGCGTGGTCTTGGCGCTCAACTCCACCGAGACGGGCTCGTGCGGGGGGTCGCGCCGCAGGAAATAG
>JBKICO010000408.1:0-4631 GCA_046567065.1 Acidobacteriota bacterium | reverse complement strand
GCTTCCCCGTTTGCGGAGGTCTATCTACCATGTACGCTATTGTTGAGACTGGCGGTAAGCAATACCGCGTCGTTGAGGGCGCCAAGATCACCGTTGAGAAGCTCACGGTCGATGCCGGCTCCCAGGTGGCCCTGGAGAAGGTGCTGCTGGTTGGCGAGGAAGGCGGCCTGAAGGTCGGCGCTCCCTATGTGGAAGGCGCCAAGGTCACCTGCGAGGTTGTCGAGCACCTGCGCGGCCCCAAGGTGATCGTGTTCCACAAGTGGCGTCGCAACGACTCCCACAAGAAGACCGGTCATCGTCAGGATCTCACGACCCTGAAGATCACCTCGATCCAGGCCTAGGAGGAACACCATGGCTCATAAAAAAGCAGGCGGCAGTTCCCGCAACGGCCGCGACAGCGCCGGTCAACGCCGCGGCGTCAAGCGCTACGGCGGCCAGGTCGTCAAGGCCGGCAACATCCTGGTGCGCCAGCTGGGCACCAAGTTCCACCCCGGCACCAACGTCGGCCTGGGCAAGGATTTCACCCTGTTCGCCCTGGTGGACGGCGTGGTCAGCTACGAAAAGTACATCCGCAACCGCAAGGTCAAGACGCGGGTGTGCGTGGTTCCGGCCGCGGCCTAGCCAGGACGATCCCGCTCCCTTCGCGGGGCGGAGACAGATTGTTCACAGAACAGGCGACCCATCGGGTCGCCTTTCTGCGTTGGCCCGCCGCCTTCTGGGAGCAGGCCTTGCTCCGGCGGCCCGCAGAGTCGGGGATGAAGTGCACGCGTCGCAGAGTCCGTAACGCTGGGCAAGCCTCGCCGGGCCGGTGCCGCAGGACTTGGGATCATGGGCCTCCACACCGAAGCGGGGCCGAAGCAGGCCGGTCATCGGCGGCCAGTGAACGCACCTGTCCGGTCCGGTACGCTGTGAGCGAACTGGCCCCGAAATTGCATTGATTTCACCCCGGAAGGGAGCGCCATGGCGGACAAGGAACACAAGAAAATCATCATCAAGAAGGTGAAGAAGGGCGGGCACGGCGGCCACCACGGTGGCAGCTGGAAGGTGGCCTATGCCGACTTCGTCACCGCCATGATGGCCTTCTTCCTGGTCATGTGGCTGGTCAACTCCCTGCCGCAGGAGAAGCGCGAGCAGGTTGCGCAGTATTTCCAGTCTTTCAGCCTGTTCGACAACGGCGCGCAGCCGAGCCTGATCCCGGCCACGGACATCTCCCAGATCCAGGAGGAGAACAACCCCCTGGCCATCGTCCAGCCCATCAGCGAAAGCCCCGCCGGGGCCGCCAAGGAGAAGACCGAGGCCGAGAAGATGGCCGAGGCCCTCAAGGAGGCCGTGGAGACCAAGACGCCCGACCTCAAACAGCAGGTCACGGTGAAGACCGAGGCCGACAAGGTGATCTTCGAACTGGCGGAGGACGCCAAGGGCAAGCCCCTGTTCGCCCTGGGCAAGGCCGACCTGACCACCGACGCCAGGCGCGTGCTGGAAGCCGTGGCCCCCAAGCTGGCCCAGGCCGGAAAGGGGGCGCTGGCCATCGAGGGCCACACCGACGCCTACACCTACGCGGGTGACCGCTTCACCAACTGGGAGCTTTCCACCGAGCGGGCCTCGGGCGCGCGCCGCGTGCTGGAGAAGGCGGGCGCGTCGGGCGAGGCTGTGGGCATGGTGGCCGGGTTCGCGGCCACGCGGCCCATGGTCCCGGCCAACGTGTACGACCCCAAGAACAGGCGCATCCGCCTGGTTCTGGAAGTGCCCAACGCCAAAAAGAGCCCCGAAGCCGGGGCGCAGGGTCAGGGCGGCGCCGGTTCGGGTTCCGGCCCGGGCCAGGCTGGCGACGCCAAGGGCAAGAAGGGCCCGGGCAACATGTTCGTGGAGCCCGAAGCGCCTCCCCCGCCCCCGGAATCGCCCATCCCCCGGGAAAAAAGGGAAATTCTGGACCAGCAGATCGAAAGGCTATACGACGAGCAAATCAAGGGCAAACCCTGAACGAGGATACTGAAGCGTCATGTTCGCCATTATCGGCATAGTCATGGTCCTTGGCTCGGTCATCCTGGGCTACACGCTGGAGAAGGGAAACTTCGGCGTGCTCTGGCAGCCCGCCGAGCTGGTGATCATCTTCGGCGCGGCCTTCGGCTCCATGGTGCTGGGCTCGCCCAAGGAAGTGGTCATCGGGGCGCTCAAGGGCATCGGCGGGGCCTTCGGCTCCTCGAAATGCAGCAAGGCCTTCTTCCTGGACATGCTCATCATGCTCTCCATGCTGTTCATGAAGATCCGGCGTGAAGGGCTGGTGGCCATCGAGAAGGACATCGAAGGCCCGGAAGCCAGCCAGATCTTCAGCGGCTTCCTCAAGAACAAATCCAACAAGTTCATCGTGGATTTCGTCTGCGACACCATGCGCGTGTTCTCCACCGTGAACATCGAGCAGCACGAGTTCGAGAACATCATGGAGGCCGACATCGAGGCCTACAGCCACGAGGCCGTGGCCCCCGCGGGCGCGGTGAACAAGATGGCCGACGCCTTGCCGGGCCTTGGCATCGTGGCCGCGGTTCTCGGCGTCGTCATTACCATGGGCTTCATCAGCGAGCCCCCCGAGGTCATCGGCCACCACATCGGCGCGGCCCTGGTTGGCACCTTCCTGGGCGTTCTGATGTGCTACGGCATCATCGGCCCCATAGCCGCCAACATGGAATGCAAGGCCAAGGACGGCGAGCACTGCCTGATCGTGGTCAAGTGCGCCCTGGGCGCCTTCGTAGGCGGCAACCCCCCGCCGGTGGCGCTGGAGGCCGGGCGGCGGGCCATACCCAACCATCACCGCCCCAGCTTCGCCGAGTTGGAAGAGGCCGTGAAGGCTTCCAAGGGCAAGTAGCCGGCAGCGCCGCACAGGGGGATCATGTCCGGGGAAATTCGGGTTCTGCTGGCCGAGGACGTGCCCATTCTGCGGGCGGCCATTGCCACCATGCTCGGGGCCTGCCCATCGGCCCGGCTGCTGGCCGAGGCCGGGGACGGCGCCGAGGCGGTGCGCCTGGCCGGGGAGCTCGGGCCTGACCTGGTGCTCATGGACCTCTCCATGCCGGTGCTGGACGGGGCCGAGGCCATCGCCCGGATCAAGCGGACCTCTCCCGGCACCGCCGTCCTGGCGCTCACCGCCCATGACGACCCGGCGCTCATCGTGCGGACCTACGCTGCGGGAGCGGACGGCTATCTCCTCAAAGACATCACCCAAAATGAGCTTTGCCAAGCCCTGGAGCGCGCGGCGGCGGGGCAGCCCTGCCTTGGGCGCAGCGGCGCGGAGGCGCTGCTGCAGGCCCTCGATGGCGGGGCGCGGCCTCTGAGCGAGCCACAGCGAGACCTGCTGGAGTTCATGGCCCAGGGCATGAGCGAGGCCGAAGCCGGATCGCTCCTGGGCCTGGGCCAGGGGGGCACGGCCGAGCTGATTGGCGGGGTGCTGCGCCTGCTGCGCGAATAGCTAAGCCGGGGGGGGGCCGGGGTTCCTCAGCGCTCCTCGCGATCCTGGGCTTCGAGCTTGATCAGGATGTCGTGGAGCTCCAGAACGGCCATCAGGGCTTCGTCCGCGTTGCGCTCCTGGGCGGCGCGCTCCAGCCGGACGCCAAGCTGGTTGACCTCGTCCACGCCGAAGGCCATGGAAGTGCCCTTGATGTCGTGCCCGACCTGGGCCGCACCATCGAAATCGCCCACGGCGATCATCCGGCGGGCGGTCTCCGCGCGCTCCTTCAGAAATAACAGCATATCCTTCATCAAGGGTTGAAACTGTTCGGCGGCGGGCTTCGCACCGCCCCCGCAGCCCTTTTGGCTGTAGCGCTCCACCAGTTCCTGCAGAACCCCCAGGGGCACGGGCTTGGCCAGGTAGTCGGTCATGCCCGCATCGATGAAACGTTCCCTGTCGCCGCGCATGGCGTAGGCGGTCAACGCGATCACCGGCATCTGCGCCACCGCCTCGCCGCATTCCCCGGCGCGGATGCGGCGCACCGCCTCCAGGCCGTCCATCCGCGGCATCTGCACGTCCATGAACACCAGGTCGAAGCTCTCGCGGCGCAGGGCCTCCAGCGCGGACACGCCGTCCTCGGCGGCCTCGACGCTGTGCCCAAGGGAGTCCAGGAATTCCTGGAACACGTGCAGGTTCATGGGGTTGTCCTCAACCACCAGGATTCTCAGGCCGCCCTTGCCCGGCCCCGCGTCCGCGACCTTGGGTGAAAGCTCCAGCTCGCTTGGCACCGGCAGGCCGAAGCGGGCGGTGAAACAGAAGGTGCTGCCCGCGCCCGGCGTGCTCTGAGCCCATATCCTGCCGCCCATCAGCGCGGTGAGCTCCCTGCAGATGGCCAGCCCCAGCCCGGCGCCCTGGAACCGTTTGGAGAGGGTTGAGTCCACCTGCCTGAAGCTGTCGAAAACACTCTCCAACTGGCCGGGGGGGATGCCGATGCCCGTATCCTCCACGCAGATCTGCAGCTCCACGTAGGTGTCGGTGCTGCGCGACACGGTGGCCATGAGGCCCACGTGCCCCTCGGCGGTGAACTTCAAGGCGTTGCCCAGCAGGTTGGAGACCACCTGCCCCAGGCGCACGTGATCGCCAAGCAGCTGGTGCGGGATGTCCGGCGCCAGGCTCACGTCGAGGGCGAGGC
>JBKICO010000407.1:0-2517 GCA_046567065.1 Acidobacteriota bacterium | reverse complement strand
TTTGTCCGCCAGTTCGGAGGCCTCCGCCGCGTTGCGGGCCACCTCCAGCACGCTGGAGTTCATCTCGTCCATGGCGGCGGCCGTCTCGCCGGTGGTGGCCTCCTGCCCGGACACGCCCTTGCGCAGGGAGTCGATCTCGGCCATGAGCGCCTCGGAGCTCTCGGTGATGCCGCCCGCCACGCCGTGCAGAATCCCGGCGGCCTGCAGCATGCCCTCGCGCCGGGCCGCCTCGGCCTCGTGGCGGGCCTGCTCGGCCTGATCCAGCGCCCCCTTGGCTTCGAGCACGGCGTCCTCGGCGCGGCGGCCCTCCTCCCGGATGGTTTCCAGGTTGGCCTTGAGCGAATCCACCATCTTGCGCAGGTCGTCGGCCAGAGCGCCCAACTGATCCGGGCTGTGGAGCTCCAGCCTGGCGTCCAGGCTGCCCCCGGCCACGCCCCGCGCGAAGGCGCCACAGGCTGAAAGGGGCTTGAGGATGCACACGCGCAGCGCCGCCATGATCACCAGGACCAACGCGACGGCGATCACGAAGGATATGAGCATGTTGTTCTTGTTGACGGCCTGCACCAGGGCGGCCATTTCCTGATAGGGGGAGACCACGAAGTAGCGCCAGCCCGTGAGCGGATCGGGCAGCACCGTGACCATGCCCTTGTGCCCGCCCTGATTGGTGGCGATCTCCTCCATCGCGGTGACCGCCAGGGCCTTGCGCATCCACTCGGGCGGGTCCTTCTCGGTCTGCATGCGCTTGCCCGTGTCCGGATGGGCCACGTACATCCCGTCGCGGTCCAGGATGAAGGCGTAGCCGGAATCCCCGATGCGGGTCTTGCCCACCTCGGAGGTGATGTACTCCAGGTCCAGCCCGGCGTTGAGCACGCCCACCAGCTTTCCCGAGGCGTCCTTGACCGCCACGGCCAGCACCACCACGGCCTTGCCCACCGTGCGGCTCATGAGCGGTTTGGACACGGCGGTGTCCTTGCCGGAGGCCACGGCCTTGAAATAGTCGCGGTCCGCCACGTTCACGGAGCCCTTGAGCACCTCGGAGGAGGTGACCGCCTCGCCCTTGAGGTCGAAGACGTTGAGGTAGAGGAGACCCTTGAGGCTGTTGACCAGGCTCAGCAGTTCCTCGTGGGTGCCGGGAGGGTTCTTGCCCTCGGCCGCCAGGACCATGTCCTGGCGTTTGGCGATGCCCGAAAGCGCGTGGAGCCTGTCCTCCACGCCGCCGGTCACGTCGCGGGAAAGGAACTGCGCCAGCAGGGCCGTGTCCTGCCCGAGCATGGTCTCCATCGAGGAGCGCACCAGGTTGGCGTTGAGCACAACCAGGCTGACCATGCCCAGCAGAATGGCCCCAAGCGCCGGGATCAGGAATTTCAACTGCAACGACAACTTCATGAGCCCCCCGTGATAGTCGGTTCTAAGCAGCTTGGCACCCTTTCCATTTGTTTCGGCAATAGCACGTAAAAGATTAGCCTAAGCATGCCGCCCTCCGTGGGCCGGGGCCGTACGGGCGGCCGGGATGGAAGGGAAAGCCTAGATCACGGGAACACGCAGCAGAATGCGCCTGCGTTCGGGCGCGGTGCGGGCGGGGTCGTTCAGGGCCACCTCGTGCAGGCGGCCCACGGCGTAGGCTTCGCGCTCCTCGATGAAGGCGTAGAGCGCCCGGATGGAGTCCGCCAGGGCCGCACGCGGCCCCACATGCAGCATCTGGGCGCAGCGGCCCTCCTCCATGCCCATGGCCACGGCCAGGCGCAGCGCGGGAGGGACGTCGCCCTTGGCCGCAAGGGCCGCCTTGACCTCCTCCAGCTCGTTCTCGCCCACGGAGTCGGGCAGGCGCATGCACAGGGCCCAGTTGAGGGCCTCATCGGGGGTCTGGGTGATGTCGAAGTATCCCGGGTCCATGTGCCACATAGTCTCGCGGCGGCAGAGCTTGAAACCCAGCCCCGCCGCGGCGGCCCTGGCCTGCAGCGCCCGGCCCAGAAGGCCCAGCGCCTGGAGGCCCTGGCCGTATTCGCCGCCTTCCATCCCGCCGCGCCCCTCCACGCAGAGGTACCAGCCCGACTCCACCTCGATGAAGCGGGGTTTGCGCCGGGCGGCGTAATCCTTGCGGTTCAGGGCGAAGAGGTCGATTTTCTGCTGGGTCATGGACTGCTCCGGGTTGTTTTTGGCGATCAAAGATTCTAACTGCCTGCGTCATGCACGCCAAGCCCGCCCTGCCCCGGCGCATCGCCCGCCAGTTGCGCGCGCAGCCCGGAAGCCCGGAGCACGCCCTGGCCGAGGGCCTCTGGAGCCAGGCCCTGCTGCTGGCCGCGCCCAGGGCCTTCGCCCTGCGCCTGGCCCGGCGGGACTTCGAGGCCCTGTTCGGAGCGCACCTGGCCGGGGCGCAGCGGACCAGGGCCGCCCTGGAGGGCTGCCCCGGCGTGTGGGTGCTGGCTGCCAGCATCGGCCCGGCTCTGGAGGAACGCGCGCGGACGCTGTTCGACTCCGGCGAGGCCTTCGCGGGCTACGCCCTGGACCTGTGCGGCA
>JBKICO010000406.1:0-2566 GCA_046567065.1 Acidobacteriota bacterium | reverse complement strand
GCAGCCTGTTCAAAAAGCCCGCTGGCAAGGCGCACGAAAAAGTCAAGGCCGATGCGTATTTGGCATACGCGAGGGTTTGACTTTTTCGGGGCAACGCAGCCAGCGGGAATTTTTCAACAGGCTGTTAGCCCTTGTAGATGGTCTGCTCCCGGTCGGGGCCGACGGAGATGACGCTCACCGGGGCTCCGGCCAGCTCCTCCACCCGCAGCAGGTACTTGCGGGCGGCTTCGGGCAGGGATTCCCAGGTGCGGCAGCCGGTTATGTCGTCCTTCCAGCCGGGCAGGGTCTCGTAGATGGGCTCCACGTGGGCCAGCGCGCCCTCGCGCTGGGGCGGGTACAGGATGGTCTCGCCTTCGTAGAGGTAGCCGGTGCAGACCTTGATCTTCTCCAGCCCGCCCAGCACGTCCAGCTTGGTCACGGCCAGGCCAGTGGTGCCGTTGAGGCGCACGGCCTCGCGCAGGAGCACGGCGTCCAGCCAGCCGCAGCGGCGCTTGCGCCCGGTGGTGGCCCCGAACTCGGCGCCCACGCTCTGCAGGTGCTCGCCCTGGGCGCAGGTGAGCTCCGTGGGGAAGGGGCCGGAACCCACGCGGGTGGTGTAGGCCTTGACCACGGAGATGACGGCGGCCATGTCCTTGGGGGAGCAGCCGGAGCCCGCGGCGGCGTTGCCCGCCAGGCAGCTGGAGGAGGTGACGAAGGGATAGGTGCCGTGGTCGATGTCCAGGTGGGTGCCCTGCGCGCCCTCGAAGAGCACGCCCTCGCCGCTCTTCAGGGCCTGCTGCACCATGCCGGGCACGTCCGCCAGGTAGGCGGCCACGCGCTTGGCCAGGGGCTTGAGCTCCGCCAGGACCTTGGCCGCGTCCAGCGGTTCCAGGCCGTAGAGGCCCGCCAGCAGGGCGTTCTTCTCCTTGATGGCGTGGGCGACCTTGGCGGCCAGCAGCTCCTCGTCGAGGAAATCACCGGCGCGGATGCCTACGCGCGAGGCCTTGTCCTCGTAGCAGGGGCCGATGCCGCGCCCGGTGGTGCCGATCTTGGCCCCGGCCTTGGCGGCCTCGCGGGCGGCGTCGAGCATCTTGTGGTAGGGCATGATCACGTGGGTGCGCAGGCTCACGGCCAGGCGCGCGGGGGACATGTCCACGCCCTTGGCGGCCAGTTTGTCCACTTCCTGCAGGAAGACCTCGGGGTCAAGCACCACGCCCGCGCCGATCACGCAGCGCTTGCTCTGGTGCAGGATGCCGGAGGGGATCAGGTGCAGAACCGTTTTCTCGCCGCCCACCACCAGGGTGTGCCCGGCGTTGTTGCCGCCGTGGAAACGGACGATGATCCCCGCCTTTTCGGTGAGGAGGTCCACGATCTTGCCTTTGCCCTCGTCGCCCCATTGGGCGCCGTGCACCACGATGCCAGCCATTGCTCCTCCAGGAGAGTGGCCGCGCGAAAGCCTTCTCCGCGCGGCCGCCGGGGTTCGCAGGACGCCCCCGGACCTCGGATGATATTGTTGCCCCGGCTTGCCTTGGCCGGGGCGGGAAGTTAGCTCTTTCACAAAAGGCTTTTTTGCGTAAAAAACCGCACCAGCGTTGTCAACGAAATACCGAGGCCGCCGGGAGGCCGACACATATGGATTTCACTGTCTATCTCGCCCCAAAGGGCTTTGTGAACGAGCTCGTCTATGAGCTGGGCGACGTCTCCGAGGTGGTGGACCGCCTGGTCTTCGCGCCCGGGCCGCCGCGCCGCGTGGCCTGGGCCCAGAACATCTGGCTCAACCCCAGGCGCATCCCCATCACCTCCATCGGGGACGGCGTGGCCAAGCTCAAGTCCCTGCAGCGCAACTGGGCCCTGTGGTCCGTGCGGCACCACCGCCGGGCCAAGCTCATCGAGGAGCAACTGCCCGCCGTGCGGCCCAAGCCCGTGGCCATCGGCACGCAGCCGCCGCGCTCGCCCCTGGGCTCCTGGACCATGCTGGACCGCGACACCATCATCGCCTCCCCGGCCTGCTCCAGCCCCTTCCCCCACGGGGAGGTGGAGTTCCTGGAGAACAAGGTCGACCCGCCCAACCGGGCCTACCTCAAGCTCTGGGAGCTGTTCACCCTGCTGGAGACCGCGCCCAAGCCCGGCAGCTTCTGCCTGGACCTGGGCGGCAGCCCCGGCGGCTGGACCTGGGTGCTGGCCAGCCTGTGCTGCAAGGTGCTCAGCGTGGACAAGGCCCCGCTGGAGCCGCGCATCGAGGCCATGCCCGGCGTCGAGACCCGCATGCTCTCCGCCTTCGCCCTTGACCCGCGCGAGGTGGGGCCGGTGGACTGGCTCTTCAGCGACGTGATCTGCTACCCCGACAGGCTCTGGCGATTGGTCGAGCGCTGGCAGAATTTCGGCAAGGCCCGCAACTTCGTGTGCACGCTCAAGTTCCAGAACCCCACGGACCATGAGACCGCCGCGAAATTCTGGGGTTTCCCCGGCTCCCGGCTGGTGCACCTCTACAACAACAAGCACGAGCTGACCTGGGTCTACCTGGACCCCGAGGAGTTCCCGGACTTCGCCCCTCCCGACAACCGCACCCCGCTGGCCAGCCCCTTCG
>JBKICO010000405.1:0-3410 GCA_046567065.1 Acidobacteriota bacterium | reverse complement strand
GCTGGGGGCCTTCCACCTGTTCGGATTCTTCCAGGAGATGATCTACATCCCGGCGGTGTGGCTGCTGTTCTTCGGGGTGTTGGCCTACTGTCTGCGCCTGGAGGACGAGGAGGGGGGCTGGCTGGCGGAGTTCACCGCGCGCAGGTGCCGCAGCCTGGCCGCATTGGCGGTGTGCTTGGCGCTGCTGGCGAACCTCTTCAACGCCGGGCAGGCGGCCACGGCCAATCGCTACGGGCTTGGGAGCTACGCACAGGCCGGGCCGGTGCGCCTGCAGGGCCTATCAGGCCCGGAGATGGTGGAAGGGCGCACCGTACGCTGGAGTTGCGGCGCTTCGACCTGGCCCCTTGCCGGACCGGGGCCCTGGACTTATCTGGTCGGGACGCCGCACCCGGACCTGGCGGCCTACCCTGTGAGGGTGGAACTTCTCGCGGGGGGGCGTACCGTGGCCCAGGCGGTTCTGGACGCCTCGACCGGACGCCGCGCCACCCTGACCATCCCGGAGGGGGCGGCCAAAGAGGGCGACATCGTGGGCGTCCGGGTTTCCAGACTGTATTTCCCGCTGCAATCCGGCATCAAGGACCACCGCGCCCTCGGGGTCTGGATCGGCGGGCCGGGGCTGTGAGCGCCGGGCGCGGGCGCTAGTCGCGCGGGCGCACGGCTACGTTGCGGGCGAAGACCCGCAGCTCGTTGAGCAGGCGCAGGCCCGTCTCCCGGATGCCGGAACTGCGTGTGCTGGCGCTCAGGTTCTCCAGCATCTTGAGGTCGGTTTCGAGGTAGAGGCTGGTGTAGGCCTGGGTTTCGGCAAGCTTCTGGCGCGCCAGGGACCTGTCCTCGGGATGGCGCGTCTGCGAGGCCAGTTCGGAGAGCTGGGCCAGGGCGTGTGCGCGCACGGCGTAGGTCATGGCCACGGCGGTGAAGTAGTTGCAGGCGTTGATGTCGCTGGTGCTGTCCGCTTCGCGGGCCATGCGGGAGGCCTTGTCGGCCAGTTCCTCGAAGTGGCGTTGCGAGGCCTGGTAATGCTTGGGCTCCGCCTGGGCCGCGGCTGCCAGACCGATGGTGGCGAGCGCCAGGGCCGCAGCCAGATACATTCTGGGGTGCTGCATCGTGTTTCCCCGCGTGGGCGGCGGACGGAACTGCCCCGTCCGGGCAGTAGTGCCGCGATAACAAATTATTTCAATAAGATAATGAGAGACAGCCAGCCGGTGCCAGCGGCGCGACACTAACAGGTTGCCCGGAGGGGTCAAGCGGCTGGGGCCCGCACGCTGTTGAGGGCGCAAAAACGCAGTGATTCAGGCATGCTGGCCGCCCTCATTGATTTCATGACCATTTTGGTATATCGAACGTCCGGGAAGGCACCTCGGGCATCGCCAAAGGCTGGACCTGGCACGTGCTGGTCCGGAGTTTGCAGATGAAGCGGAGAGCCCGGCGCCGCCCCCTTGTATCCGGGGCAGCAACGGGTACCGTAACGGAGTATCGGACCATGCAACGACGTAAATTCCTCGGTGCGCTCGCCGGGCTGACCGCCGCGCTCGGAACCGGCCTCGCACCCGGCGCGATCACCGCGCCCTCCGCCCAAGCGGCGGAGCCCCGCCTGCCCAAGGGCATGATGACCTTCACCTTCGACGACGGCATCGTCACCAACTACACCAAGGCCTTTCCCATCCTGCGCAAGCGCAACCAGCTCGCCACGGTGGGCATCGTGGCCAGCAGGGTGACCTCGGGCAACAACGACTACATGGACATCTCCCAGGTGCGGGAGCTGGAGCAGGCAGGCTGGGAGGTGGCTTCCCACAGCCTGACCCACACCCGCCCCATCTCCATCCCCAGAACCTACGCCCAGGAGCGCATCCCGCGCTGGCACCTCGACGGCAAAAGGCCCGAGCACTACCAGGCCCAGTACGAGTTCGACCTCGTCTCCGGAATCTACCAGGACGAGATGCCCCTGGTTCCGGTGGAAAGCTCGGAACAGGTGGACGCCACCAAAGGCAGCTACTGGTACGACAGGACCATCGCCGAACTCCACGTGCGCCCCTACCGCGCCCTGCCGCCCGAAACGCTCGACATCCGCGTGGGCTCCTACCAGCGGGAGCTGGAGCAGTCCCGGCGCATCCTGCGCGAAGCAGGCTTCAACGTGGACACCTTCATCGCCCCCTACAACTACTGGACAGACGACGTGAAGGCCATGAGCGTGGACTATTACGCCAGGGCCTGCACCGGGCGCGACTCCGACAACCGCCCGGCCACCTTCGATCCATACGCCATCAAGCGCTTCATGGTGCACGAGCACGACACCGTGCAGTCGCTCAGCCACATCATCAGGGACCACTGCCTGCAGTACGGCGGGTGGGTGGTGCTTTGCTTCCACGGCGTGGGCGAGTCCCTCGGCTGGGAGCCCTATTCCCCGGAAAACCTCGATGCGCTTTGCCAGTGGATAAACTCCGAGGGCATACCCGTGGTCACGGTGCGCGAAGGCACGCGGATCATGCAGGAACTGCAGCGTAAGAACGGGCAACACATCAAAACGGTGAGCAAGAAGGAATCCTAAGAGGATGCGCAAACTCAAGGTGGTGGTCGGCGGTTATGCTGTCGGGTTTCCCCTCGGCGGCCAGGTGTGGATGCTCATGCACATGCTCAAGGGGCTCAGCCGCCTGGGGCACGAGGTCATCTTCCTGGAGGATACGGCCGAGTGGGCGCTGCCCTTCGACCCCAACCGGGGCTACGCCTCCGCCGACTCCAGCCACGGGCGCAAGGTTCTTGCCGAGGCCATGGAGGCCATCGGCCTGGGAGGGCGCTGGGCCTACAACTCCATGTTCGAGAACACGCTCTGGGGCATGGAACGCGAAGCCCTCGAGAGCTTCTGCTCCAGCGCGGACCTGTTCCTGAACGTCTCCGGCGTCATCCCCCTGCGCGAGCACTACATGAAGGCCAAGGTTCGGGCCATCATCGACACGGACCCCATCTTCACCCAATCCAAGATCGCAAGCGACGACTGGACCAGGGACTACTACAAGCGCCACGATGTCTTCTTCACCGTGGGCTGCAACATCCCCACCGGCTCCACCGGCATCGACCTCGCGGGCATCGAATACGTTCCCCTGTGCGTGCCCGTGGTGCTGGACATGTGGCCCATGCTCGACACCCCGGGCCAGGCCTTCACCACCATCGGCAGTTGGGACGCCCAGGGCCGCGACATCGTGCACGAGGGCAAGCGCCTCTCCTGGCGCAAGTGCGAGAAGTACGAGCGCATCATCGACCTGCCCGCCACGCTCCCCGGCGTGGTGCTCGACCTGACCATGAGCGGCATGAAGGAGGACGCCAAACGCTTCGCGGCCCACGGCTGGAACGTGCGCGACGCCCTGCTGGTCTCCAAGGACATCTGGGCCTACCACGACTACATCCTCGGCTCGAAG
>JBKICO010000404.1:0-2515 GCA_046567065.1 Acidobacteriota bacterium | reverse complement strand
AGAATATCGGCATGCGCCGTCCCGCGCAGCCCCACCGGGGAGACAACGCGTCTCACGGCTGCTATTCAGGGCATGGGGACCGGGTGGAGCGTGAAGCGGAAAGCATGTGGCTGTAGTCTTCCGGCGATGCCTCCGGGCGCGAAGCCTCGGACGTATTTGAAGAACATCCTTCGGCTTCGTGCCCGGAGACCCCGCCGGAAGACACCGCGTCCTATCGCGTTGCAGACATTCTCCCGCCGTGAACGCGAAGCGGAAAGGGAGTACAGAGGGCCGAAGGCAGGACTTCGTCCTTTGGCCGCCGGAGGCATCCTCTCCGCCGTCTGGCCCCCTGTTTTTTTCTTCAACTGGCCCTGTCGGGCCGCCCATTTCGTGGCTAAGTCTCCCAGCATGGCGCGTTCATCCGCGCCGTGAAAACCGACCCTAAGGAGCACCATCCATGATACCGGAAAACATCCTCGAAATCCTGCGCGAGGTCATGAAGAACGAAGGCGTGGTGGCCATCGCCACCCTGGGCAAGGACGGCCCGCACATGGTCAACACCTGGAACAGCTACCTGCAGCTCTTCGACAACGAGCGCCTGGTGATCCCGGTGGGCGGCATGAACAAGACCGAAGCCAACGTGGCCGAGAACGACCGCGTGCTCCTGACGCTTGGCAGCCGCAAGGTGAAGGGCCGCAACGGACCCGGGACGGGCTTCCTGGTGAAGGGCACGGCGAAGTTCGTAACCCAGGGCCACGACTTCGAAGCAGTTTCCAAGTTCAAGTGGGCCCGGGCCGCGCTGGTGGTCACGGTCGCGGAGATCGAGCAGACTCTGTAAAGCCGTAGCGAGGCCGCAATGAGGTTGGGGTGAAGAATCCCGAACCGCCCGCATCCCGCTTCGAGTGCCCGGTGCGCCCCATGAGGCCGCGCCGGGCATTTTCCGTCAGGGCGTCCGGGACTCCCGGCCGTAGCAGATTTCTGCGAGAAGCCGCACGCCCTGGTCCAGCTCCTCCGGGGTCATGGCCCCGAACCCCAGGAGCAGGAGCTTGTCCGCAGGGCGTCCGTCGGCGTGCGCGATGGAGAAGGGCAGCAGGCGCATGCCCGAGGCCTCGGCCAGCCGGGCCCGCTCCGCCTCGCCGCGCGGCTCGCCCCGCAGCCGCACCACCACATGCAGGCCCGCCTCCTGCCCGATGATTTCCGCCCTGTTGCCGAAGTGCCGCGCCAGCGAAGCCGTCAGGGCCTGTCGTTTCTTCCTGTAGACCGTGCGCATGCGCCGCAGGTGGCGCTCCAGGTGGCCGCCTTCCATGAAGGCCGCCATGGTTCTCTGCTCCGGCAGCGCCGCGCCGGGGAGATGGAAGCGGAACCGCCGCCGGTACTCGTCCAGCAGCGAAGCGGGCAGGACCATGTAGCTCAGGCGCAGGGCCGGGGAGAGAATCTTGGAGAAAGTCCCCGTGTAGATCACGTTGCCGCCCGGTTGCAGGCCCTGGAGGGACGGTATCGGCTTGCCCTGGTAGCGTAACTCGCTGTCGTAGTCGTCCTCGATGATGAACCTGCCGTGCCTGGCCCATTCGATGAGCCGCAACCGGCTGGCGATGGGCATCACCTCACCCAGGGGGAACTGATGGGAGGGCGTGATGTAGGCCATGTCGCAAGCGCTTGACGCCAGCGCATCGAGGTCCAGCCCGCCTGGCCCCACCGGCGTGGGGACGACCTCGTAGCCGTGGTTCGCGAACACCTCCCGGGGCAGGGGGTAACCGGGCTCCTCTGTCGCCAGGGCCTTGCACTTTCCCCGGAGCAGTTGGGCCATCATGTCCAGGCTGTGCTGCAGGCCGGAGCAGATCACGATCTGTTCGGTGCCGCACACCACGCCCCGCGAGCGCTCCAGGTAGTCCCGCAGGCTTGCGCGCAGTGCCGGGTCCCCTTGGGGGTCTCCGTAGCGGGCCAGGAGGGGTTCATCCCTGCGCAGGTGCTCCAGGTAGTATTTGCGCCACACCGAGGCGGGGAAGCTGGAAGGGGCCAACCCGGCCGGGTGAAAATCGAAGGCGAAACGGTTGCGAGGGGCGCTGGCGGGGGCGGTGGCCCGCTTCGGCGGCGCGGGAGGAAGTTCGTGGCCGATGGCCGAGGCGAAATAGCCGCTGCGGGTTCGGGTGTGGATGTAGCCTTCGGCCAGCAGTTCCTGGTAGGCGCTCTCCACCGTGTTGCGGCTGACGCCGAGCTCGGCGGCCAACTCCCGGGCGGAGGGGAGCCTGGCCTCGGCAGGGAGCTTCCCGGAGAGCACGCGCTCCCTGATCTGCGCGTAGATCTGCACGTAAAGCGGGCGGGCGTCGTCGTGGTTCAGGATGAGCATGGCGGGCGCACCTGCGGGAAAGCGGTTCCGGCCGGAGGGGCAGCCGTGCCCGGATTGTAGGGGAGCGGCGGCAAGGCCGCAAGCATTGGCCGAATGACGCCTCCGGCGGCCAGAGAGGGCGCTGCCCTCTCTGGACTCTCCCGCCAAAGGGAGTTCCTCCCTTTGGAAACCCATACGGGGTGCTGGGGG